>JAJFHW010000166.1 GCA_021775385.1 Hyphomicrobiales bacterium
ATTTGATAAACCCTAAGTGGAGCCCATTGAAGGTTTCTTTCTCATCTTTTTTTATGGATTGAATGGTCCACTTTTTATCTTCCAATTTTTTTTGATTTTCTATTCCTGCTGTTTCAGCAGCTAATGATAGTGGTAGTGCACTGATTGAAATGACGAAAAAAACAGTTTTTATTATGAATTTTTTGAACATTTACTGCTCCTAGATAGATATTTTATTTTGCTTACAGAGGATAAGCATCTTTTATTATAGTTAGTCAATTTAGATGGTGAATTTTAGACGGTTTAAGGTTTGATTTTGTCTTTTTAAGAATAGTCAGTTCTTTATTTTAAAATTTTTATGTCTAAAGCATCTCTTTGTTATAAAATTCGTGGTTTATCTGTTAATAATATCTGCGATTGGAATTGTTCAGGACTTTTCAAACGTTTTGGGGATTATTGCGTTTGGGAAGAGTTTTAAAGTTGGGGGCTTTATGCTGGTTTCTTATGTTGTGACTTTTTATAATAAGTTTGAATATATTCCTTCGCTTATTAGCAGTATCGAAACTCAAGAGGGTGATTTTGAAAAGCAACTCATCATTGCTGATGATTGCTCTTCGGCTAACGAGATTATCCAACTTCAAGATTTTGTAGCTTCTTATGATTTGTTTCCGATCAAGATAATTCCTTCTTCTCACAATACAGGACCGGCACAGTGCTTTAACCGTGGTTTAGAGGCCGTTGATGGTGAGATTGTCATTGCCATTGACGCCGATGATGTTTTTGCGCCAATGGCTACTTCATATTATGTCAAGCAGATGCAGGCTCATGATGCTGATTTCATCTATGGGCGGCGCCGGGCACGCGGGCATAAAAAGAATGATAAAACAGACTTTGAGGTGATTGATGAACCTTTAGCATATGTGATTAAGAATAATATTGTTCATATGTGTTTTGCTGCGAAGACCGAAGTTCTTCGCCAAGTTGGTGGGGCTGACCCGCGGTTGTTTATTCAAGACCAGTCTCTTCCTTTGAGGTTAGCATCTGGTGCGAGACGAATGGTGCGCTCCGAAGTGGTGACTGTCTATATTAATAGCGATGAAGGTGGGTTGTCTAAAAATGTTGCTCAGCAACATTATGATCGTTTTTGGATGGTGATGAATATTTTAGATGATCATTCTGATTTGTCTCACTCGGTTTGTTCTGGGTTAAAGGATATAGCTCGTTCGTCACTTTGGAAAATGGACAGGGATAAGGGGGCTATGAAATTCACATCACCACATTTTTGGACTTATATTTTAGGCCGTCTGTTTGCTGTTAGCCCTTCTGTTGAGAAATTAAAAATTGCAGCGAACCAAGTGTTTGATGGGGCAAACATTCGGCGGGGATGATTGCTGAGTAGGCTGGTGGAATTTAATTTTGTGGTAAAATTCATTTTTAGGTAAAGTTTATGGGAAAAAAAATTGCAATTATTTTGCCTTATCGTGCAAATTTTAACCCGGCGACAGCTGGTGGATTAGAGATTGGTGTTTTTTATCAGAATAAATCTAGTTCATTTTTAGATGGCATTACTGTTTATGGCGGTCCTCAAGCAGAGCCCTACAAGAATGTTTCTTATCGTTCTGTTTCGCTTGGGGCTTATAGGATGTTTGGGAAAAATGGTGGGCTGTCACATGCGCTAAAAAACATGTGGCAAACGGAAATGCCTGATATGTTTGAAGTGCATAATCGGGCCACTGTTTTTATGAATTTGGTTTCTTTATTACCGAATATACCATCTGTTCTTTATTTGCATAATGTGCCGCAAACAATAAAGGGACTTAAAACGCCTTCTGAACGAGCGAGAGTTTTGGCAAAGGCAAGTGCGATAATTTGTTGTAGCCCTTGGGTCAAGTCGCGGTTTTGTGAAGGTTTAAGCGGTGATTTTTCAAAGCTGCATGTTGTTGTAAATGGCGTGCCGCGGCCTTGGGAAGAAAAACCAAAAAAAGAGAAAATTATCTTGTTCCCTAATCGTTTGATCAAGGATAAAGGAACCGAACTTTTTGCCAAAGCGCTAGCTAATGTTTTGCCGGAGTATCCAGAGTGGCGTTGTTTGTTTGTTGGAGCTGGGGATCGGAATGTGCTTTCGAACCTTGAGCGAATTTTAAAACCTCTTGGGGGCAGGGCAGAGGTTCAAGGGTTGAAGCCGTATGATGAAGTTTTAGAATTATTTGGTCGTTCATCAATCATCGGAGTGCCTGTTTTTTGTGATGAGGCATTTGGCCGAACGGCTGCAGAAGCTCTGGCTGCAGGAGCCGCTTTGATTGCGACTAACAGAGGAGGGCTGGATGACATTTTACAAAGAGCCGGGCTTTGTGTGGAGCCAACTGTTGAGAGTATGACTGATGCTCTTGAGTGGTTGCTTGCTGATGAGGATCAATTGTTAAAAGAGCAAGAAAAATCCTGGAATAATTGTGACTATAGTGTTCAACAAACGGCCTCACAGTTGGAAGATGTGCGAGAGCGGTTGTTTTTAAATACATGATTTTTGATTAGGAAGGCCTTTGGTTTTGTTTCCTAAGGTTTTGTTTATTGAATTTGTTTTATTTGTTTTTGTGGTTTCTTTAATAGATGATGGATTTTGTGATTAATTCATTTTATGCCACTTTTAAGGTGTGACCTTTGGTTTTTACGTTTTTAATTAATGGGGGATGAGTTATGGAAGTTTTATTTTCAGCTGAGGGGATGTTTACTCTCTTTATGCTTGTGATTTTACAGGCCGTTCTTGGCTTTGATAATTTGCTTTATATTTCGATTGAATCTAAGCGAGTTGAAGCTGATAAACGCGCCTATGTTCGCCGACTTGGAGTTGGTCTTGCGATTGTTTTACGGATTGTGCTTTTGTTTGTGATCCTCAAGGCAGTAAAAGCTTTGCAAGGAACTCTCTTTAGTTTTGATATTCCTGATATCGCCAAGGGGGCAATTAGCGGGCATTCGTTGATTGTTTTATTTGGTGGTGCCTTTATCATTTATACCGCTATCAAAGAGATTACGCATTTATTGGTTGTGAAAAACCTTGAAGATGAAAATGGTGGGCCGAGCCGTTCGGTTGCGAAATCAGTTTTCTTAATTGTTTTGATGAACCTTGTATTTTCCTTTGACTCAATTTTGTCTGCTATGGCGCTTACGGATAGTTTTTGGATTATGGCCATTGCCATTGTGATTTCGGGTGTTTTGATGATTTGGTTAGCTGATCACGTTGCTGTTTTTCTTGAGAAGAACCGGATGTATGAAGTTTTAGGTTTGTTCATCCTGTTTATTGTGGGCATTCTTCTTGTTAGTGAAGGTGGGCACTTGTCACATCTTGAATTCTTTGGTCACCCGGTTGAAGCGATGTCTAAATCTACCTTCTATTTTGTTCTCTTTGTTCTTGTGGTTGTTGATGTTGTGCAGGGTCAGTACCAGAAGAAACTTATGCGGGCTGAAGCTGCTAAAAAACCTAAGGCTGCTTAGATCAAGTTTTTTGAACCTAAAATTAAAACCTAGATACATTAAAGCCCGGAAATAACTTTCCGGGCTTTAACTTTTGGGGAAACTTATTTTTATTTCAATTACAGAGCTCTAACTTCTAGTAAGAATTCGGCGACGCGTTCTTTTAAATTCTCTGCATTGCCAGATAGATCTGTTGCTGCTGTTTCTACTGAATTTGCAACTTGGCCTGACTGTGATGAGGCTTCAGAGACACCTTCAATATTTTGAGCAACTTGCTGGGTTGCAGCTGATTGTTCTTCAACGGCTGCTGCAATGGTTGAAGAAATTTCGGCAATTTCTGAAATGATTTTTTTAATGGCGCCCATAGATTCAACAGTTGATTCTGTGGAGTTTTGAATTTCATCAATTTGCTGTGCGATGTCTTGTGTGGCTTTTGATGTTTGAGAGGCGAGTTCTTTTACCTCGGATGCCACAACAGCAAAGCCTTTACCAGATTCGCCTGCTCTTGCGGCTTCGATTGTTGCATTGAGTGCCAGTAGATTAGTTTGATCTGCGATTTCTTGGATAATGTTGACCACTTCACCAATTTTAACTGCTGCGTGGCTCATTCCATTGATAAGGCCATCTGAATGTTCAGCAGCTTCAACGGCATCGTTTGCCACTTTTGTTGATGAAGCGACTTGTTGGGAAATTTCGGTAATGGCATTTGATAGTTCTGATGAGGCTGTTGAAACACCAGCTGCTTGGGTATTTGTTTCTTCAGCTGCTGCTGAAAGTGTGGTGGCATTTTCTCTCATGTCACCAGCTGAGGCTAGTACTTGCTCTACAACAGAGGCTACATTTTCTTCAAATGTATCGGCTAGTTTGACTTGTTTCGTTGCAACGGTCCAAGTGAGCATTGGTCCTACATATGTTCCATCATCATCAATGATCGCTGAAGCAGATAGATCAAGTGTTTCTTCGCCTAATCTAATTTTTGTCCGATGGGGAAGATTATCTGCTGTACCTAAGAGGTTGCGTTGATGAGATGGATTTTTATGGAAGATGTCAATGCAAGTGCCCTTTAGCTTATCTACCGGGACGGGTAATAAGCTTTGTAAGGGACGTAACGTGTCTAATGATGTTTCATTAATTAATTCAATTTCAA
>JAJFHW010000167.1 GCA_021775385.1 Hyphomicrobiales bacterium
ACAATTAAAATCTTTCTTGTAGAGCTCATTATTATATCCCGTTGAAAATATTCGTAATCTTTTAGCACAACTGCTATAAATACTCATAAATCAATACTTAGCTAATTTGGGTTGAATTTATGTCAATTTTTGGTGATCAGGCACATTTTTCACTTTACAGCCTAAATCGCAATCAAGCAAAAGCAAGCTTAAAACTCAAAGGATCAGAACTTTCTTATCCCTGTGCCATAGGTAAAAATGGACAAACAATATTAAAAAGGGAGGGCGATAATAAAACGCCAATTGGCACCTGGAGACCGATAAAACTCTATTATCGAGCTGACCGCGTACAAAGACCTCTTACATCTTTACCAATTGAAATTATCAAATCAGATGATGGATGGTGTGATGAGCCTTTTCATCCAAATTATAACAGACATGTAAAACTGCCCAATAAAGCTTCATCTGAAACCCTGTGGCGGGACGATCATATATATGACCTGCTTATTGTTTTAAACCACAATCAAACACCACGAATTCACGGTTTAGGCAGTGCAATTTTCATGCATTTAGCTAGACCAGGCTACAAGCCCACAGAAGGCTGCATAGCTCTATCACAAAAGCACTTTGTATGTGTTTTAAAAACCATGTCAGTAGCTACAAAAATAACAATTTAAAGAGTTATTTTTCAACAATATTTAACTCAGTTTTAAACGCTGTTGCACTACCCAAACCACCAAGGTTGGGTGAAATTTTTACAACATGCTCATACACAGATTGCAGTTCTTCAGGGCTAGCATTGCCAGCAACAGAGACAACAAATTTAATGTCCTTAAAGTGAGAGCTCTCAACTCCAGAAATATCAAACAACCCACGCATGTCAGTTGTCCCACTCATGTGTATTTTAATTGAATTAAGTGAAATACAACGAAGAGCACAAACAGCCGAATAGTTTGCTATAAAACAACCTGAAAGAGCAGCTAGCAAATGTTCTTGCGGACTAGCAAATGAATTCCCACCACAAAGTTCGTGCGGTTGGTCCATCTCAATCGAAAAGTTCCGACTGATATCATCTCCCCCAATTTGAGAGTTCGAGATCTCTGAAACGCTTCCCGTTTGTCCGGTCCACTGGCTATCAACACGCCAATGACCTTCAGCTAATTCAGGAGCCAATTTTACTTCATCACGGATCATATTCGCAAATTGCAAACAAATGCCGTTTACGACTTGTTCATCATTCAAAGAAGGTGAAATATCCATCTAAAATGCCTTATGATTTATGTCTAAAAAACATATTTGTAAATTATATGATAAAGAGTAACAGACGGATAATTAACAAATCATCAATTATTACGTGTAGAAGAAATGCACTACACTTAACGACAAAAGAAAAAAGAGCCCCGCAAAAAGATGAATTGTTTAAAAGTATTATAAATCAATAAGATAGACTATCTAACGCGGCGTGGATTCATATATAAATCACTCTCAAGAGATTCAAGTTTAACATCTTTGAGTTTGCCAGATGCCATGTCCTTAACCAAATCCTGAACATGATACTGAGCTTCATCATTAAATCGAAGCATCGTACAGAACAACTGCAAAACATATTTCATCTCTGAATCACAATGTTCAGCCTTGACCCAGCATTTCCATTTTCCACCAAGATTTAAAATACGGCCATTTAACTTGCCAACTTTTTTCCCACGTCCATCATAGAGAACATAATCATCACCAATACTAATCCAGCAACGGCGCAAATAATAAAACTTCGGAACTCCTTCTCGCAGAATAAAAAAGGAATAACGCTCAGGTTGAAAAAACCATTTGTAAGAAGAGCGCTCCATCTGCACAAGCTGTTCATGCTTGGAAATATTCATGCTATAAGCTGTAACAGGAAACCCCTTAGCACCATGGGTTAATTGCATTGAGCGCCCCAACAACAAATCCATCGTACCGCGCCAATTTACTTCATCAGTGAAAAGCTTAATCACCATACGGCGCTTCATGCCTGTTTCTTTTTTCCATGCACCTTTACGATAAGCTACCAAACCAACACGCTTACCATCTTCTTTCACCTCACCAAGAATATCCATATCCTTAGTAAATTGACGAGACTTTGCCCGGTAGCGGTCTTGCTGATAAATACCAATTTCCGTCATATTCAAATCCGTTAGCCATAAGCTAACATCAAATTTAATACGTTTTTCTGCTGGTGCGGCGCTTGCGTCAGATGCAACCTTGGTCTTGCTGCCCATTACTTGTTCTCCACTTTGCGCGAATCAATTTAAACGCTAACATTATCATGTTCGCGGCATCATTAGAGCTAGCCCATAGAACTTATCCAAGCTTAAATTGAAGCATCAAACTTATGAAACAAAAGAAAAACGAAGTTCAGAACGAAAAGATTAAGTTATCCGTTGACCAAAAATAGCCGTTCCAACTCGAATATAATCTGCGCCTAATTGTAAGGCCGTTTCAAAATCAGAACTCATCCCCATAGAAACATGAGAAACGTTATTATCTCTCGCTAAATGTTTTAACAAAACAAAATAAGGAGACGGTTCTTCATCAACAGGTGGAATACACATCAATCCAGAAATAGTGAGATCATACTCTTCACGGCATAACTTCAAAAAGGCTTCTAATTCAGCTGGCGCAATACCTGCCTTTTGAGGTTCTTCCCCCACATTAACCTGCACAAAAAGTTTAAGCTCTTTTTTCTGTGTTTTCATTTCTTTAGCAATAGCTAACGCAATCTTCGGTCGATCAATCGTTTCAATCACATCAAACAAGGCAACAGCTTCAGCCGCTTTATTCGATTGAAGCGGCCCAATCAAATGTAAGTCTATATCAGGAAACTGAAGTTTAAGGTCAGGCCATTTCGTAGCTGCTTCTTGCACACGATTTTCACCAAATAAGCGATGTCCGGTTTCTAAAGCTTGTGAAATTTCTTCAACAGAGCGTGTCTTGCTTACAGCAATCAATTGGCCACGCCCCGCGCAACTTCCGGCTTCCTCTATGCTAAGTTTTATTTTGTTTTTTATTTCAGTTAAATTTTGTTGGATCGTCATAAGCCACCAAAAGCCCTTATTAAAAAATTCAGTACCATAAAAATTCAAATTCACATAGATATGAGAATCACTTGACACAATTACCATTTCACTCTTTTGTTGGCACGAACAATTTATTATCGCGACGGTTTCTCTTGCGGATGTCTAGTGGGCATCTGAAGCAAAGAGATAGCAATCTGAAGGTGAACTAAAATATGCCGGTTGCTTGTGGGCAATCTGAAGGCACACTAAAAGAGGATTAAAATCACATGCAATATGCTGCCATTTGTATCGACAAAGAAAATTCAGAAAATCTGCGCCTAGAAAATCGCGGTGATCATATCGCTCACTTAAAAAAAGTGAAAGACAACATGCTCCTTGCCGGTCCTTTTCTAACGGATGCTGGCAGAATGTGCGGCTCTCTTCTTGTATTTAACGGCATGAAACTTGAAGAAATTGAAACCTGGCTTGAAGAAGATCCATACACCAAAGCCGGTCTTTTCGCATCAGTAGAAGTAAAACCCTTCAAGAAAGTCATCTAGAGCGTGTTGCATTTATATGAATTCACAAAACGCTTTATATCTCTCACGGCTATTCTGCCGCTGAAGCGGCAGGCCTACGAGGTGCGGCGCTTGCGCCGGGCAGCTCTTGCTGCCATGTCCGTGCTCTGAAGAAGAGCACTCCCTTCTTCGTAATACAACCTAAAGAGTGAGTAACTAAAACACATGGTGATCATTCCATATGAAGAAGGAGTGACACCAATTCGGTGTCAGGACATGGCGAAGCCCGGCGCCTAGCGCCGCGCCCTCGCAGGCCCAAGCGCCGCTAGCGCTTGGAATTGCCGTGAGAGATATCAAGTTTCGTCTCAAACGGGCGCAAAGATAAAAGTTCCGCCATATCCGAGCGGATCTTTTTCTCGCTATAAGAAGCCAAGGATTTACGGTCACCTATTTCAGCCAATGTGACAGGTTCACCAATGCGTACATGAACGTCAAGTGGACCAGCCTTTAATAAAGTCCAAACATGCCCACCCATTTCCATATCACCGTACCAGGCAACTAAAGGACGCGTACGACGCCCCAAAGGAACGCCACCTAAAAATGTATAAGCAAGGGCTATCGTTTGCACATTAGTTTCTTGGTCAGCCAAACTCGCAGCAGCAAAAAGAGAGCTTTTAAAATTCAAGACCCTGTTACCATCACTGCTTGTACCTTCAGGAAAAAGAACAATATGGTCACCTTCAGCTATACGCGAAGCTATTTCTTTAGCTGATTTTAAACTCTCAGTTTTTCTCTCCCGATCAACAAAAATAGTCCGTTGTAAATTGGCTAACACTCTAACCCCAGGCCAAGTCCCAACTTCTCGCTTAGCTACAAATGAGAGCGGTGTCAGGGCTGTGAATACGACAATGTCCATCCAGGAAATATGGTTCGCAACTAACAACACAGGTTTGTCATCTACAATCTGACCATCCACATGGATCCGCAATCCCATAATGCGAGAAATAAGCTTGTGATAAAAATGAGGAAGCAAACGCGCCAATGGCAAATTTAATTTTATAAATAGCCATTGAAAAGGAATGAGAATTAGAGTGATCAGAAAAAACCAAAAGAGAACCCAAACAGCACGTAAAGAAGACATTAACACACACCCAAAACTAAAGTTATTTGTCAAAATTTTATATATTACGAATCTGGCTTAGCCAGCAGTCAGTCAGTTTCGTCTAGAGGGACACCATACAGCTCTAATCGGTGATCGACCAGCTTAAATCCAAGTTCACGCGCCACTCGCTCTTGTAGCTTTTCAATTTCTTCATTGCTAAATTCAATCACACGGCCAGTTTTCAAATCAATTAAATGATCATGATGTTCATCGGCAACTGTTTCTAATCGGGCTTTGCCATCACCAAAATCATGACTTTCCACAATCCCAGCATCAACAAAAAGCCTCACTGTACGATAAACAGTAGAAAGAGAAATCCTATCATCAACCTCGTGAGCCCGTGAATAAACGTCTTCAACACTTGGATGATCCGTTGCATTAGATAAAATTCGCGCAATAACTCGCCGTTGATCCGTCATGCGCATATTTTTTTCAGCACATAACAGCTCAAGTGATGAAAGGTCCTGCCCATTTTCATCTGTAGTTTTTGTGTCTGTCTTTTTATTCTCGGTCATCAAATACCTCAAATCCCCCCGTTACTCCCAAAAATTACTTTTAAGAGTTTAGCCCCTAAATAAAAGCTATAACGGTAAGAACTGTCACCTGTAAAGCAAGCAGGCCTACAAACAACAATATTGTTGTCAGAAATAGAAAAACTTAAGCTTCATCAAGCATCAAACGCATCATTAAAGCGCTAGAGGCTTTTTCGCCCTTTTTACCTTGATAATAGGCACGGCGCTCTCCTACAACTTCAAAACCTGCCTGATTATAAAGTTCAACGGCTCCTTTATTTGTCTCATCAACTTCCAAATGCAACTCTTTGATGCCTTTATCATACAGCGTATCAATCGCTACATCGAGCATACCTTCAGCCACCCCTTTTCGTCGATGCCGAGGTCCAACAGCAATGGAAATAACTTCGGCCTCATCCGCAACACAGCGGACAAGCAAAAAAGCATTCGGTTTTTTATCACCGTTAGAAAAAGCCCCAAGAACCTTCATCTTATTATCTTGTAAAAATAAAGCGAAATCATGTGCTCCCCACCCTCGAGTGAAGGAGTTTTTATGTAAGTTGGCCAGGCAATTGATACTATCAATACCTAAATCTTTAACAGTATAACCATTTTCCAGAACTCTCATCAGAGCCTCCGTACCAATGTTTTTCCCAACTGAGGTTTCGCATCCGGTGCACGTAAATATAAAGGGCACACCTCATCATTAATTTTAAAATATTTCTCATCAAGCTGAAACAAATCTTCAGCTCTAATGTCTAAAGAAACAGAGCTAACATCACTCCGCAGCAAAGATATTTCACTCTTACAAGCCTGATTTAATTCGCAAAATTTTTCTCCACCAGGCCCAAAGCTAAGACCAACTTCATAGTTTTGTACAAAACTCGGTACATCAAGATATGAAAGTAAAACAGGCCCTGTAACTTCAATTAAAGGTGTAACTTCACTTAAAGGTCTGGCTTCCATCAACGCATTTGCTTCATGCCGTTCTGGTTGAGGATGTTTAAAAACATGAACATAAAATTCATCTCGTCCAGC
>JAJFHW010000168.1 GCA_021775385.1 Hyphomicrobiales bacterium
GGTGAAATCAGCAAGCCTAGTTCCAAGGTTTTATCCTGGGCATGTTTAGCAAGCATGATTGCTTGTGTGCAACTAAAGCGCTAATAGAGCGGGCAACCTAAAGCAAAAAACACAGAAAAAGCTATACGAAGAAGGAGTGACGCCTCTTCGGCGTCAGGACATGGCGTAGCGTCAGCGGAGCCCGGCGTGTGCGCCGCCCCTCGGAGGCTCAAGCACTTAAGTGCTTGAAATAGCCGTGAGAGGTAGCATAGAGAAACCAGGCCACAAAAGAGGGACGGGCCTGGTTTCAAATCCCCTAAACAAATTTACACAATCGCAAATGTAAGTTTGAAGGGAATATCATATATATATAGGTACTTATTTTGGCATTAAAACAGTATCAATCACATGAATTACACCATTTGATTGCATCACGTCATAAGTTGGAACGTTCGCTGTGTTGCCTTTTTCATCTTTGATGATCAAATTTGCGGGACCGTTTGCTATCACCCATAATTTGCCGCCAGCAACAGTTTTTAGCTCAGTTTTACCATTGCCCTTTTTAACCCATTTCCAAAGCATAGCCTTATCAAGGCGGCCAGCAACAACGTGATAGGTCAAAACACCCTTAAGTGTGCCAAGGTTCTCTTTTTTTAGTAATGTCGGCACTGTGTTTTTTGGTAATTTTCCAAAAGCACTGTTGGTAGGGGCGAAAACGGTAAAAGGTCCTTTGCCCTGGAGCGTGGCCACAAGACCAGCTGCTTTAACAGCAGCTACAAGTGTTGTGTGGTCTTTTGAGTTCACAGCATTTTGAACGATATTTTTAGTTGGCAGCATCGCTTCCCCGCCAACTTTAATAGAACCATGCCCCATAGATTTATGGTGCGCAGAAAAAGCCGCTTGCGAGCCAAGCGCCACAATTCCAGCAATGGCAGCTGAAAGTGTAAATGTCTTTAATAGTGAGGAAAGTGATTTCATTTTTATAACTCCTGATCAAAATTCGTGCGCCTAATATGCGCCGTTTAAGAAGCGCAGTTGTTGCGCTCAGGAGTAGGTACGAAAGAATGTGCCAGAAAGTTTCAAAAAAGGTAAAAAGATTTTTTGAAAAACATTCAAATGAGCCAAGGTCACAAACAAGGGCCAACTATTGAGTGATCAATTGACCTGAAAAAACAATAGGCCCAGTGGCTTTGCCTGTAGGAGAGCCGCCTTCAGGTTCAAGAGTGATAGCAAACGTGAGTGATTGGTTATCTTTGTTAGCATTTTCAAAATTTGAGTAACTAACTTGCTGCACAGCATTTCTTCCAACAACATTTAGAGATTTAGCAGCCTTGTCAGGTTCAATCACCCAAAGCTCATAGTCTTTGCCGGTCGGTGCTTCGCTTGCAAGTCGTTGAATTTCAAGTTTTTTTGTGCCCACATCAACTCTGATAACAAATCCAGTTGAAGATCCTGATGGATTAAGAACTGCAATAAACCGCCCTTCAGCCGCAGGCTTTGGTAAAAACGGTAGATGAATACCAACCGCCTGCAGTCCAATAAAACTCGCAGCGAGTGCCATAGCACCAACAAAAGCCGCTCGCCAGCGATTGCGACTTGATACAAGCTTAGTCACGTTATCTGGGATCTTGCTTGCCTTAGTGCCAGCATCAGTACTCGTATCTGCGTTTGTCTCAGCAAATTGTGTAATGGGATCATTAACAGGTTGATCATCAAGGCGATCAGCAATTTTATGCCAAATCCCAAGGGGAGCAGCAACAGGCTCTTGCGTTTCAGACAGGGGGCTTAAGCGTTTCTCCCATTCATGAACAAGGCGAGCAAAGTTAGCATCTGTTTTTAAACGTTCGTTAGCAGCCCGCCGTTCTTCATGAGAAAGCGTTCCTAAAACATATTCTCCAGCGATGTCGTCGAGTGTTTCTTTTTCCATTTTATCGCTCTAAACAGTTTTTCAAATCAATTAGTGCACGGCGCAACCAAGTCTTGATAGTGTTCACAGGAACAGAATAATGAGTTGCTAATTCTTCACGAGAATACCCATGAATATAAGCAAGTGAGACACTTTCTCGCGCCTGTGTCGTTGTCTCATCTAAGCAGTTCTGCAGAGATATTCGGTCAGTAGCATCGATTGTCTTGGAGCTAATTTCTAATAAAGCTGTTTGGTAATACCCATCATCATTTTCATTAAACTCTAGAGTTTGTGATTTTGCTTCTATACCACGTAGGGTATCAAAAGTTTTATTTCTAGCGATCGTGATCATCCAGCTTAAAGGGCGTCCAAGAGACGGATTATATGTATTAGCCTTGTTCCATATAATCAAATAAACCTCCTGCAAGATTTCTTCAGCAAGGTCCTGTCTTTTTACAATACGTAAAATAACTCCAAAAAGTTTCGCAGAACTACTGTCATATAATAGGCGAAACGCATCTCGCTCTCCAGAAGCGGTCTCCTGCAGCAGCCTTAATAACGGGTCATTTAATGGTGATGAGCTTATTAGGTCTGTCATTAATGGGCCAACATGAGGTCCGTAAATTCCTAAGTTATGTATTAATTCTTAAGCTTAACCATAAAAGCTGAACGCTCTTAGCGCAATAAGTTTTAAAAAAATGGGTTCTTAATTGAACCAAATGGGGAGCTCATTCGACAGATAGGCATCAGGTAAATAATACAGTTCAGGAGCCTCTTATGCATATTTTACTCGCCATCTTATCAACGCTTAGTCTGGTCGCATTTCTTATTATTAGAGCTAGTTATACGGTTGAGGCCCTGAAAAATCTCTCTGGGGAAGCAACTGGCATAAGGGGTGCTTTTCGACGGTTCTTTTTTAAAAGAAAAGCAAATGTCCATCCACTCGCCCTTATCGAAGACCCAAGAGAAGCGGTTTTAGCACTAATGGTTGCCATCATGAAAGATAAAGGGGACTTAACGGCTGACCAAATCGCAGATCTAGAATATTGGGCAGAGCATCGCCTCAATTATGAAAACCCAGCAGATATGGTGAAATTGGCCAGGTGGCATGTTCGCGACCAGGTTGAATCAGGTGCGGTGCTCTATCGTTTATCAAAAGGGTTAACCAGGCAATGTAGCGGACAGCAACGAGCTGACATCATAGATTTGGTTGAAAACGCAGCAAGAGGAAGAGGGCAAGCAATGAAAGATAGTGCTGAGTTAACCGAATTACAGGCTCATACAGTCCAGCAGTTAAAATATCGCTTTGGTGATGTACGTCAGGAAACTTACCTGCAATAAATCAACAAAGAGAAACTTAAGTGCCACCATGCAAAGAGATATAAGAAGTTAAGCTTTGCACGGTGGTTTTTCTAAGCAAGCGGTGGTTTTTCTAAGCAAGCTAAGGGGCTACTAATTTTTGCATACCTTAGCAGTTGTTTTGCATGTCCAACCTAGTGGAGTAAGTGTGCAGTCATCTTTTGGTTTCGAGAATTTATCATTTTGTACCGGGAAATTTCCAGTCGATAAAAGTAAGATGCTGTGAGCTTGAGATTTAGCCAATGCTTCAGTTATGCCCCAACCTTCAACAGAAGCCACTTTGCAGTTTTTAGCCGCAAACACTGATGTGCTGAAAGGTGCTAATAATGCTGTAGCTACAGTCAAAATTGCGATTTTTTTCATTTTCATAAGTCCAAACTCCTTAATAATATAATTTTGAATTTTATGGTTAATTTTTTCTCTTAATCAAGAAAAATGAGACAATTGAATTCCACTAAAATTTCGCCTGTTGCTGAAATGGCGTAAATAGGCCGCCAAACTTAATAGATGGTTTAAGGGGAGAGGTTAGTAAGCCGCTTAACTGTATGGTGTAACTAGAGTGAAATAATGAGGCGGAAAACAAAAAATAACTAGACGAATGCCTTGAGAATTGGTTTGAACAGTATCTTGATTTTGATATAGTTATTATGCCTAAAAATTTATGCCGCCTTAGCTCAGTTGGTTAGAGCGCTTGATTGTGGATCAAGAGGTCCCCCGTTCGATTCGGGGAGGTGGTACCATTTTAGCTATATAATCTTTCATTTACTCCCCCTATCAAACTTCATATCTGGATCGCTTTTATGTAACTGTAAAAGGCGGTAGGTGGTTGTCTAAATTTAACTATAAAAAACACAAAATATGGGATATATTTTGTGTTTAGGCTTGCTGCCCCAAAGAGCCTATGAAGAGGCTCAAATAGCATATTATAATTTCTTATGAGTTCTGAGATGACATCAACAATAATATGGTTTTTAGCTCAGTTAAAACCAAATGGTTTTGACCGCGCATGTGTTAATCTCGAGCGCCAGGACTTTAAAACATTCATGCCTGTCCGTGAAATGCTCATTAGGCGTGGACGATCGAGCCAAAAAAGCAAGCAGCCATTATTTCCTGGTTATATATTTGTTGGAACAGATCCTGAAAACCCTAATTGGAGCAGTATAAATAATACGCTAGGCATATCCCGGTTGGTTAGTTTTGGTAAGAATGAGCCTGCTTCCTTGCCAGAGCAGTTAATAAATGGGCTGATGGCGCGATGCGGCGAAGATTTCAGTTTGCTTCCCCCGGATAATTTAAGAGTTGGTGATAAGGTTAGGGCGGTGTCAGGCCCTTTTGCTGAGTATATCGCAACAATAGAAACCATATCAAACGAAACAAGATTGGGCATTTTGTTTGATGTGTTGGGGCAAAAAAAACGTGCGGTAATACACACATCAGACATTGAGAAAATAGAAAAATAATTAACCTTTCAACAGCAGTTATTTAACGACAAAAGAACAAATAAAACTTTTGACTCGCATAAAATGGGGCTTTATGTTCAACTTTGAACAAAGAAATGAAATGCTCTCTTTTTATAGTGCCTATCAATGTGCACACACTAAAATTCTCCTCCAGAAAAGAAACTCAAGTCTGTGGTGCTGTGGTAGCCATTCTAAAACAATCATATCGGACATTTATCGCTAAATCATGACTGCTCCGAAAGTAAATACCAAAGAAGATACCAGGTTTCGTGTTCTAAGGTTATTGGATGAAAACCCGGATCTAACTCAAAGAGAGATTGCCGATAAACTAGGTATTAGTCTTGGCGGTGTGAATTATTGCCTGAGAGCCTTAATAGATAAGGTGTTGGTAAAAATTCAAAATTTTCAAGGCAGTGATAATAAGTTTGGATATGCCTATTTTCTAACTCCAACAGGTATTTATGAAAAATCAGTCTTAGCTGCAGGTTTCTTGAAGCGCAAGATGGGCGAATATGAAGCGCTTAAAGAAGAAATAGAAGCGCTTGAAAAAGAAGTTTCTATTAATCCGAAAGCTAAAAATAGCAAGTAAGGCAAAGTTGTTGAATTTAAATAAATCTAACTTCTAACTGCTAAAAAAGTAGGAAACCATCTGGCATGGTTTGCCTTTGTGGCCTTAATTTATAATCAAGAGAATATAAGCACATGATCACACCTGTAATACTTTGTGGTGGCTCTGGAACGCGTCTGTGGCCATTATCTCGCAAGAGTTTTC
>JAJFHW010000169.1 GCA_021775385.1 Hyphomicrobiales bacterium
CCTTAACCACAATCAATAAAAGTTGGTAAAGCTAACGTGAATCTGAGGCACAATTTGAAATAGTGATACCCAAAGCGTCAAATAATTGATAAATCTTAAAGGAGACTTGAACCCAATAAGGCTAAAGTGCTCAAAAGTAAAATAATACTGACTATCATATTTAAAAAAAGCTAAAGACTTCAAAGACAAAAGACCAGAGCAATAACATATAAAAATTACGTCCGTATTCGGCCACAAACTTTGCCTAATGTTTCGTCATATTTTTGTATTGTTCCAACTAAAAATGCGGTCAAAAAACAAAAGTCTAAACAGTATGATTAATCATATAGCTTAACCTCGGAGGCAGCTTGAGTAGAGTAGAGATGGCTGAACAATTAGATCAACAACTTCCAGCAACACGCAATTTGCACGAAAGCTTCTCACGCTCTGAAGAGCTGGCAACACGGCGCAAACATTCTGTTGTAGGTTTAGATCACCTTCTGCTTGCACTTGGCCAAGATCCTGAGGCCGTTGCCGTTCTATTGGTTTGTAAAGTTGATGTTGAAGCCCTCTGTATGGATTTATTGCGAAAATTAGGCCCAGAAGCCCGTATGCGCAGCCCAAACACAGTCCCTCCTTCATTTGATGTCACGGTGCAAAACCTTATCGCACATGCATCAGCTGCAGCACTACAGGCTGGATACACTGAAATTGACGGTTCAAACATACTATCTGCCATCATAAGTGGTGAAGGTGGAATGATAACTCATAAAATTTTGCAAAAACATGGGCTGACTTTCAATGAAACAGTTTTAAATCTTGAGAATAAAAAACAAAATAAAAATGAAGAACAAGCAGGCCTCGAACCAAAAAACGAGCAGCAAGAACAATCTAACCAAGCTGAAGGCCAGCCTGGTCATGAGCAAAATGAAAATTATAATTTAGTTCCAGAAGTTGAAGGCGAAAAGGTTGTAAGTGACCAAGGCTCTGAAAAACGAACAGAACAGATTGCTACTGATAAAGCAAAAGAGCCTCTGGTAAATGAAGCAAGCATCAACGGGCAAAATACAAAAGAGCATGGTGAAAAGAAAAATCACGGATCATTAGATTCGATCGTTCAGGCAGAAGCACGCCCAGAAGATTATGGCATGTCTGTTGAGGGAAACGAATATCATCCGGTCCCTCCAAAAGTAGACCCGGCTCTATTAAAAGGAAACAAGGGGCTCAATCAAGCCCCTTCAAATCCGCATCAGCATGCTCAGAACGTTGCAGTTAAAAACGGCCCTATGAAAGAGCAAATGCCATCTGGTCATCCGTTAGCCGCACAAGGTCAGCAACAGTCACAGCGGCAACCTGTGAATGTATCCCCCCATCAAATGAATAAAGGGATGCCACCTCCAGTCAATATGACATCTGCTCGATCTAATCGAGCGCCGCAACAACATATTGCAAATGAGCAAGATCCTTTGCCATCAAATTTAAATAATCAAGGACCTCAAGGTTTAAGGCAAGAAAACCCTACACCAGATGAACAAGGTGTTTTTCCTCAAGCCAAAGGCCGAAAAGTAAGCTTTAACAATGCTGAATTCGGTCAGCCTTTAGGTGGCAAAGAGCCAGCAGTTGGAGAAGAACATCAAGATCTTCAAGAACAAAAGGTGGCACCTCAGTCACAACCTCAAGACAAGTTCATCAAAGAAGATAAATATGGGAACACACCACCAAAACTTCCTGTTCCTCCTCATCCTGGCAATATTCAACGCGATGTCTCAAGAGATGATCCTCGTCATGTAGGTTTATCTGAAAATGTAAGCCCTGCACCAAAAGGTGGAGTGAAAGAAGAGGCGCCGCTAAGAACTGCTCAGAAAGCAATGCTTCCACATTTCCCGCAAATGGCAGAACCAAAACTGAATGAGCAGGGCGCAGCCAACAGAGGGCTTAAGGAGCAAGGGGCAATTGATCAAGCTCCATTAAACTTACCTCCAGTGGCACGTGAAGGCATTCCTCATGCGCAAGGATACCCAGTACCAGGCCAGCTGGGGCAGAGTTTAAAGGGGAAAGAGCAATTAGGACAAGGACAGCTAGGGCAAAAAGGGCAACAGTTCCCAGCAAATAACATTGCGTCATCTCAACAGAGGCAACAGTCAGCCCGTCCAGGCCAGCCACCACATTCCCATGGTCAAGCTCAGAATGGTCAACTCCTGCATGACCAAACCCAGGAAAAGATGGATGGTATCGCCAACTCAATCGCTCAAAATCAAAAAAATAAAGAGCTTTTAGGAGATCAAGATCAGGTAGTTGAAAATATACCAAAAGTTATGCGGGTTGGTAAGGTTCACTATTTGGAAGTGCGGGTCGCAAAGTTTGCCAACACAGAAATTGAGCTATCGCCTGAAGATTATGGCTTAAGGTCGAAGCAAAATAGCAATCCTTTGACGAAAGCAATCACGGTTCGGCTCACAGGGCCAGATGGCTTGTTTTTAATAGATTGCGCAACATCATCGACGCAGTGGACAGAAATGCAAGGCGGCATAACCAATGATGCTGATTTTGCCGTTTGGCGTTGGCGTGTTTTGCCTCGCAAAAGCGGTATATCAAAATTAAGGTTAGACATAACAGCGCGCACAAGTAACGAAGACGGCTTAACAGCGGAAATCCCAATTCAGCCGTCAAAATCAATAGATATCAAGGTCACTCGTAATTATGGATCAATTTTCAAAAAGCTATTAATAATTACCGGAATTTTTGTCATCGGTTTCGGTGTGGCTCAATATGGTGAAAAAACCTACAAGCTTGCTCAAGAGCAAGTTAAAGAGTTCAGCCGAGTTGATTAGGGTTTAGACCCTAAGTTCGATCATATACACTTGAAATACGTTTGGATTTTTTCAGGCAAAACTTCACAATAGAAACTGGAATTTTTTGTTTTTACGACTTTTCTCAAACTGTAATATAACTCACGCATTTTGTTTCCTGTAATAAGCCCCTTACCACCTAAGATAGGCATTTGAATCACGGGAGCAGAGATGATCTTTGACTTCACAACAATTGCGAATTGTTTACCTATGTTGGCTGTCGTAAAATCACCAAAGCGTTTTGTTGCTGGTTCAGATAAACTAAACTCAATCGTCTCTCCTTGTTGAAGGTAAGCCATTTCTTGCAAAGATATCCAGGAAAAATCTTTTTCTGTAAAAATAGGAATTATGATGTAATTTTCAGGAACGTCCTTAATGGATACCGAATCGCTTTTTATTCTACTATGAACAAGGTGCATACTAAGAAGAGTATTAGTGGTTAGGCCAACGTCTGCTTCATTGGCTGATCCCGTGGTAAGAGACCATGAAGAAAAGTAAGTGCCAAGCCACAAAATTACACTTATAAAAATAGCTGTAATTCGCATATTCCCTCAATAGATATCTAAAAAGTTTCGATCCTGTTTCAAATTGAGAGTAAGTATAGAATAGGGAAATGACAACGATTTAATAGGTGCTGAAAGATTGATGTCAGTGCTAACCAGGTTATTAGTGGTTACTTGCATAGAACTCAAAGTAATAAATTTCTAAGAGTTAAGAGCTAAAATTATAGCCCCCTTCAGTTCATCAATGCCCTGGCCTTTATTCGATGATGTCGCAATCAATAAGGGAAACGCAGCAGGGTGTTTTTTGATAATCACTTCAGTCTCGCTAATGCGTTTTTCAAGTTCGCCTGTCTTTATCTTGTCAGTTTTTGTTAAGACGATTTGATAAAGCACAGCAGAACTATCAAGCTTCTCCATGATCTCAAGATCTTTTTTCTTGATCCCATGACGGCTATCTATAAGGACAAATGTTCGCTTGAGGTTAATGCGGCCTCGTAAGTATTTTTCAATGAGTTTGGTCCAACCAGCAACCATCTCTTTTGGAACTTTAGCAAAACCATAACCAGGCATATCAACGAGGAAGGCTTCCTCTCCAATGGTGAAATAATTGATCTCACGCGTGCGGCCTGGTGTATTCGATGTGCGAGCTAAATTTTTGCGATTACAAAGCGCATTAATCAAGCTGGATTTTCCAACATTCGAGCGCCCTGCAAAGGCAATCTCAGGCCGGTCAGCAGCAGGCAATCCACCCTCGTCGACAACCCCTTTGACAAAATCAATAGGCAATCGAAAAAGCGAAATGCCTTCTTCAATGAGGTCATCAGTAATTTTAATTTCGTCTAAATCGCTCATAATAATATCTCGAAGTTAACGCGGTTCATAGTGGGCAACTTGAAGTGTAATTTTAAAGCATAATCGTGAGATAAGGCAAAAAACTTATCTTCACGAAGAAGGAGTGACGCCACTTCGGTGTCAGGACATGGCAAGCAATCTTGCCCGGCGCAAGCGCCGCCTCTCGGAGGCCTCTGAGCTTTAGCTCAGAGAGTAGCCGTGAGAGAAAACAAAAAGAGTGACGCCACTTCGGCGTCAGGACATGGCGTAGTGCTTCGCGCAGCCCGGTGCTTAGCACCGTCCCTCGGAGGCCCAAGCGCCATAAGCGCTTGGAATAGCCGTGAGAGAGAGAAAAAAGAGAAAGCTAAGTGCTTTTCTTCTTGAAACCCATATTTTCCAAGAGGTTCACCTCAACGCCGTGGCGCCGCATAATGTAATATTGCTGGAGCACTGATAATGTATTGTTCCACGCCCAATAGATCACAAGGCCAGATGAGAAACCTGCAAGAATAAAGGTAAAGACGATCGGCATGTATGTGAAGATCTGAGCTTGCACCGCATCAGTTGGCGCTGGGTTCAGCTTCATTTGAATGAACATGGTGATACCCATAATCAAAGGCCAAATACCAATCATCAAAAATTGTGGGAGGTCAATCGGGATCAAACCGAACAAATTGAAAAGAGACGTCGGGTCAGGTGCGGAGAGATCTTGAATCCAACCCACAAACGGCGCATGACGCATTTCAATTGTCACATAAAGCACTTTATAAAGCGCAAAGAAAATGGGAATCTGAATAAGGACGGGCCAACAACCAGAAAGTGGGTTGATCTTGTTAGTCTTATAAAGCTCCATCAACTCTTGCTGTTGCTTCATCTTGTCGTCTTTATAACGGTTACGGATTTTTTCCATCTCTGGCTGCATTTTTTTCATATACGCCATAGACTT
Source organism: Hyphomicrobiales bacterium (assembly GCA_021775385.1). GTDB lineage: Bacteria > Pseudomonadota > Alphaproteobacteria > Rhizobiales > HXMU1428-3 > HXMU1428-3. The sequence continues at coordinate 5,109 of JAJFHW010000169.1, forward strand.
ATAAGACTTATTAGCAAGAGGGAATAAAAGCAGCTTAATAATAACCGTAACGATCAAAATCGATAAACCAAAATTGCCCACCAGATGGTTAAAATAAACCAAAGATTTAAACATAGGTTTCGTTATGAAATGGAACCAACCCCAATCGATCAATTTAGTAAAACGATCAATTTTAAGAGTGTCGGCATATTCTTCAATCAGTTCACCTTGTTTTGCACCAGCATAAAGACGGTTGGTGACTTCAATAGATTTACCAGGTTCAATGATTTGGCCAGCATGTAAATAGTTGACGGTGTAGTTATCTTCCCCGCCCTCAGGAGCGTTACCAATAAAGGTCGCTGAAAATTTATGACGAGCATCAGGAATAAGTGCCGAAGCCCAATATTTATCAGTAAGAGCCACCCAGCCTGTTTGGCCAGTATGTTTCTCTAATCTGTCATCTGCGAGATCACTATAAGTCGTTTCAATTAATTCACCGTTGAATATACCCACAACACCTTCATGTGAAATAAAGATAGATTCGCTCACTGGTTTATTGCGGCGATAGATTAAACCATATGGTGATAAATCGAGAGCTTTCGCGCCTTTATTCATAACGCGTTGGGTAATGGTGAACATAAAACGATCATCTATAGAGATTTCTCGTTCAAAAAGAAGTCCTTTGCCATTGTCGTATTGTAGTTTAACAGGACTGCCAACCGTCAAACGATCGCCTGAAACTTTCGTCCAAAGCGTGTCGTTTTTAGGAGCAATAACAGAGCTATCACTGCTAACCCAGCCAAAATCGGCAAAATAAGGGTGTTTCGTGCCTTCAGGTGAAAAGAACTCTACAGGAGGGCTCTTTTTATCAACTGTTTGGCGGAAATCTTTCAATAAAATATCATCAACCCTACCACCGACAAGATTAATCGAGCCTGAAATAGCTGGTGTATCAATAGCAATGCGCTTTGAATTGTCAGACAAAATATCGTTTCGAGATTGAATTTTAAGAGGGGCTTTAACAACACCAGGTGTAATCGGTGTGCCAGGTTGAACTTTACCACCAACTTTCGGTGTGATTATCCCGTTAGAGTCTTTCTTTAATATAGCTTCCGCTTGTTGGCGCTCTTTCAGCTTTTCTTGTTTGGGGACAATGTAAAAATAGTTCCAAACAAGGAAGACCAAAACCGAAAGAACAAGGGCAACTACAAAATTTTTATTATTTTCATCCATGGAAAATGCTCTATTACCTAATGTTAATGGCGCGCCTGATCAGTATCAGTGCTTGATGATATAATCCGTCTATGAACTTTTTTAAAGCTTTTCTCTAAATCTTTTAGAAGATCAGCGTAATCAATTGATAAACAAGCCTGGCGACCAATAATGACATAATCGATACCGGGCTGTGCAAGATCAGGTGCAATCTGCCGTAAAGCTTCTTTTAATCGTCGTCTCATCTTATTTCGTAGGACCGAAATGGGACCACGTTTAAGATCTGCTTTGTTAGAACTAGCTTTATTATTTTTAGTCTTCATTTGAGGAGCAATCATTCGGCGTATAGTATGATTGGTAACAGTAACCCCAAAACGAGCATCAGATCCCATTTCACCTATCTGCTGACCTATCATGTCTTGCCTGACAACTGCTTGAAGCAAAAATCCAGGTGTTCCCCACGAGCTGCCAGAAGAGCTGCCAGATGAATTACCAGATTTAGAACTGCCAGATTTCACAGCTAAAAATTCAGATCTCTGCTTTAGCATGACCTGTTTAGCTCGAGCCTGTTTTATTAGAGCCTGTTTTGTTCTAGTAGGGCTCATTAGCTATAAATCCAACAAATAAAATCAAAAAATAATAAGGTTTAAAATTCCAAGAAAAAAAGGCCTGACCAAACAAAAAGCCTGAAATGAATAAGGGCAAAGTTGATTTTCAACATTGCCCTAAAATTTCATCATTAAGTGAGTGTTATCTCAAAAATTTAAAAAACTAAATATTTGGAATTAAGCACTTAACTTCTTGCGGCCACGTGAACGTCTGTTAGCTAGAACTTGGCGTCCACCAACAGTTGCTTTGCGTGCTCTAAATCCATGGCGCCGTTTACGTACCAAGCGGCTTGGTTGATATGTACGTTTCACTTGAGGTCTCCATCTAATCGATCATTACACTACAT
>JAJFHW010000170.1 GCA_021775385.1 Hyphomicrobiales bacterium
GTGCCGTATAGAGCGGCTCGCGGTGTATTGGTACCGGATCTGGGAATGTCCAGACAACAGCTCTTGCTTTTGCGTTACCGAACGGTGCGCAGCCATGTTTAATCGCGACCCGTTGAATGCCGCCTGAAAGGTCAACTTTCCAGTTCACTTTATCAAGTTTTGCTTCATCGTCTGACCCTGCGACTTTTTTAACAGCAGCCATTTCAGCGTCCGTCATATCACCTAACCAGCCGAGCTTTCTTAGCATGCCAACTGTGAATTCAGGATAACCATCCTTAATTTCAGAGCCAACAGGGTAAGACCCTTCAGCAAGTAGGTTGTCACCATTTTTCTCAACGCCAAATCTAGCGCGGAAGCATAGTCCACCTTTTGCTACTGGTAGTGATGGATCATACAGATTGGCAGTACCAGGGTGCTTCATATCAGCAGTTCCCCAGCAAGGCCAAGGAAGCCCATAATACTCACCATCAGCCGGGCCACCATTGGCACGCAATGTTGTGCGGTCAAAAGTGTGTTGATTGGCCATGTGCATTTTCATGCGCTCTGGTGATTGCCCAGTATAACCAATGGTCCACATGCCTCTGTTGAACTCGCGTGTGATATCTTCGACCAATGGCTCTTCACCATTCACCTTGATATTGCGGAACAAACGATCAGCAAAGCCGAGTTTTTTTGCAAGCTTATAAGCAATTGTATGATCTGGTAGAGATTCAAACATTGGCTCCATGATTTTTTCACGCCATTGGAGCGACCGGTTTGAAGCTGTTACCGAACCATAGGTTTCAAACTGAGTTGAAGCTGGTAAGAGGTAGACACCATCTTTGCGGTTTTGCAACACAGCTGACATGGTTGGGTATGGATCAATGATGACCAGCATATCTAACATGCTCATTGCTTTGCGCATTTCAACAAGTCTGGTTTGAGAGTTTGGTGCGTGACCCCAGAAAACCATAACCTTGGTATTGTCAGGTTGGATAATGTTTTCTTTGGCTTCTAGAACACCGTCGATCCAACGAGAAACAGGTATGCCTTTCTCGTGCATCATTTTTTTGTTTTTGCCGTCACTTGTTTTCATGACTGCAAACCGGCCCTTGAGCCAATCAGCATCTTCTTCCCAAACGCGTGACCAATGGCCCCATGCGCCTGCTGAAAGACCATAATAGCCTGGTAATGTATTGGCTAGCACGCCAAGGTCAGTTGCACCTTGCACGTTATCGTGGCCACGGAAGATATTTGTTCCGCCACCTGACTTGCCCATATTGCCTAAGGCTAATTGTAAGATACAATAGGCTCTTGTGTTGTTGTTACCGTTGGTGTGCTGAGTGCCACCCATACACCAGATAACTGTACCAGGGCGATGCTCAGCCAGAGTTCTGGCAACGCGTTCTAATTGAGACCCAGGCGTACCTGTAACGTTCTCAACTTTTTCTGGCGTCCATTTAGCAACTTCTTCACGGATTTGATCCATGCCCCAAACGCGCTGCTTAATGAACTGTTTGTCTTCCCATCCATTTTTGAAGATGTGATGGAGGATGCCCCAAACAAGGGCCACGTCTGTCCCCGGGCGAAAGCGCACATATTCATCCGCATGAGCAGCAGTCCGGGTAAACCTAGGATCACACACTATAAGTGGTGCGTTATTTTCTTCTTTGGCTTTTAGCAAGTGCAACAGAGACACAGGATGCGCTTCTGCTGGGTTACCACCGATGAGGAAAATAGCTTTTGATTTGTGTATGTCATTATATGAATTTGTCATCGCTCCGTAGCCCCAGGTGTTTGCAACACCGGCTACTGTGGTTGAGTGACAAATACGCGCTTGGTGATCGACATTGTTTGTGCCGAAATAAGCAGCAAATTTGCGGACCAAATAAGCTTGCTCATTACTGTGTTTCGCTGAGCCTAGCCAGTAGACAGAATCTGGACCTACATTTTTCTGTACGTCTAACATTTTGTCGCCAACTTCATTGATGGCTACATCCCATGAAATACGTTTCCACTTGCCATTTTCCAATTTCATTGGATATTTCAATCGGCGTTCACCATGTGCGTGTTCGCGGACTGAAGCCCCTTTAGCGCAATGTGCGCCGAGGTTAAATGGACTATCAAAACCTGGTTCCTGGCCAACCCATACCCCATTGGATACTTCGGCTAAAACTGTACAACCCACTGAACAGTGAGTGCAGACAGATTTTTTGATTTCCATTTTACCGGCAGCGCCTACTTTTGCGGCTTTTGCTTTCCGTACCATTCCCCCTGAAAGAGTGGAAATAGCTGCTGCTCCGCCTAATGTTAGGCCGGATTTTTTAAGGAAGTCGCGGCGATCTACCACCGTTCCCTTAAAACTTGACAGCACAGAGGACAGCCGGGAGCCATTCGCAACCCCATTTGTCTTTTTTCTGAGCATTATAATCTCCGTTTGAATTTGCAGTCTTCAAATCTAATGATTGGTTTTCTTATTATTTCTTACGTTTCAGTTTTGTTTTATTGTTTTCTCTAAAACCTAGCTGAATCGTAAAATGTTTTGACGTGTTCGGTTTCTTGATACCCAGCACTTCCTTTGTCTGAAGTTTCTGCAGCAGCATTTTTTGCTGTTGCAGCTTCTCCAGTTAAGAGGGCTGCGCCACTGGCAATCGTGCCGATGCTAGCAAGTTTAAGAAAACCACGACGATCTGTTTCTTGAACTTGTTTTTTCTTTTCAGTCATTTTCACTCCTTTCTTTCCACTAACTTGTCTCACCTTAAGCTTATGCTTTGATAGACTTTTTTGCCCTTTTTAGAGCTACAGAAAATCTTATTAGTGGACTTTTCAGATTTTCTAATTCTATAAACTCGTCATCTATACGACCGCATTTTGGGTCATTGATTTTACGAGTTCTAATACCTTACATTTCAAATGCCGCTTTTTCGATTTCTATAAACATCTCTCCGACCACTCCTATGGATCGATAGAGTTTTGCTTCTTTAGCTGTTTGTAAATCTTTGAAAAAATGAGGGGTCCATTCTGCAATATGACTTTCGAAAAATTGCTTTTGCGCGGCGATTGGTTGGGCCTTAACAAATGTCCCATCTATTAAGCCAGCCATCATGTCCATTAGGGCACCGGCATGATCTTCTGGTTCTGTACTTTCGGGGTCTCTCTCTATACCCAGTGGCACCATATCATTGCGTAACCTAGCGAGCGGTTTTTCGTTTAGAAAACCGGTTAGGTAATAAGATGCGTAAGGGAGAAGTTCTCCGCGTCCCAGACCAATAAATAAGTTTTGATATTCTTCGGCGGCTTTTTGTTCAGTTGTGTCGCTTGAATTTTGAGCTAGAGAGCTAAAGGCTTGACCGAGCTCTGTATCATCGCCTTGCAGATTTGATAAAATTGATAAAAAGGGTTTATCTATCGGAGAAGATAGACATCGCGCTAACAGGCGATAAAGATTGACCCTTAACAGATCTTCTTCAGCCAAACCCGTATTTTGGTTCAGTATTGAACTGGTCAAAATAAGCCCTCCCAAACTTATGTTCCTCACCGTGCTCTGCCAGAATATGACAAATCATTTATCGGTTAGGCTTGCATTATCGGGGGAACTCTTTTGTCTTGTTGTTTCACCATCATTTTTCCTCACTGAGCTTTACCACTCAATTAAGTACTTAGTAATTGATGACCTTAGACAAGTCGTTCCCCTTTTTCCCTAAGCACATTTTTTGATTGTGCTTTATCTATTTGGCAATTGGCACTTTGAATTCAAACGTTGTTCAATTAGATTTTCTTGAGCGTTTATTGCTTTGAACTGATCGTCTGTAGTGCTCTCATTTTGTGGTATTTCTACCTGAAGCATTTCTATTCTTATTAGACTATAGTAGTTCAGAATGAAGCC
>JAJFHW010000018.1 GCA_021775385.1 Hyphomicrobiales bacterium
TTGCTCATTTATATGACCAAGTTCACACTGTCGAATGTGCCTCGTTCTGTTGTTGTCATGTATGGTCTGTTTTCCATTATATATATCTGGACCAGCCGGAGCTTCATCACTTATTTATTGAGCGATTATATTCCTAACTCGTATAAGAAAGATTTGGATCTAGCCTTACCGGTTTTGATTTACGGCGTTGGCGAAGAGGGAACACAACTCTATCATGATCTAGATCGCTCTTCTGATTATCGTCTGGTAGGGTTTGTTGATGACAACCCGTCATTATGGCGGCAGATGCTATTTGGCCTTCGGGTTAATGAACCAAGGTCAATTATAGACCTCGTACGTGACCATGGTATCAAAGAAATATTCTTAGCTGACCCAACTTTAACGCGCCGCTTTAAAAGAGACTTGCTAAATCAATTAGCTCCCTTTTCAGTGCAAGTAAAAGCTTTACCCGCTTTGCATGAGATTGCATCTGGTAAAGTTATGATTTCTGATTTGCGCTCTATTGGCCTTGAAGATCTTTTAGGGCGCGTACCTGTGCCGGCCCAACAAAACCTTTTGGAAAAGACCGTTCGAAAAAAAGTTGTGATGATTACTGGTGCTGGTGGGTCTATTGGCTCAGAAATAGCGCGCCAAGTCCTGTCCCTTTCTCCGACCATGCTCATTCTTTACGAACGTTCTGAGTTTGCACTTTATCAAATCGAATATGAGCTACAGCAAAAGCTAAAAGATATGGCTGCTTCTTCATCACCTTCTTCGACCTCACTAAACGCTGACATTGAAATTGTTCGTGTTCTTGGTTCAGTTTTAGATGATAAATTGCTGAGAAAAACGATTTCGACATATGGTGTCAACACGCTCTATCATGCTGCAGCTTACAAGCACGTGCCTATTGTTGAAGATAACCCCTTTGCTGGAATTGAAAATAATGTATTTGGCACCCAACTCACTGCCCTTGCGGCAAGGGATTGCGGTGTTGAGTTATTTGTTCTTATTTCAACTGATAAAGCTGTTCGACCTACGAATGTTATGGGCGCTAGTAAGCGGGTTGCAGAACTTGTTCTTCAAGCTCTTGCAGATGAAAAGATCAGCAATACACTTTTTACCATGGTGCGTTTTGGCAATGTTCTAGGATCTTCTGGCAGCGTTGTTTCTCGCTTTCGTGAACAAATACAAAAAGGCGGACCTGTTACAGTTACTCATCCGGATATCATACGTTATTTCATGACTATTCCTGAAGCTGCTCAGCTTGTTGTTCAAGCTGGTGGACTTGCAAAGGGAGGTGATGTTTTTGTCCTTGATATGGGACAGCCTGTTAAGATTGTTGACCTGGCGAAATCTATGATCAACCTTTCTGGTCTTGAAGTGGCTGACGAGACAAACCCAGATGGCGACATCGCAATTGACTTTATGGGATTGCGTGAAGGTGAAAAACTTTATGAAGAATTGTTGATCAATGAAAATTGTTCAGCGACTGATCATGTTAGCATTACGCGGAATAATGAAAATTACCTCTCATTGACTGAATTAACTCCCAAGATTAATTCTCTTCGCCATTCTATAGATATTTATGATGCAGAAGCTTTGTTAAGTTTATTAAGTGAGATAGTAGAGGGCTATCAAATATCTGATGCAGTTATGGGCTTGCAAAATAAAGATTTACTAAACAAGGACCTAAAAAACCAAGACTTAGATAATATGAAAAATTCATCATCTCTCAAAAACGATAATGATGACCAATGTGATGATGAAGCAGCTGTTCTCTTAGGCGAACAGTCTCAGGATCCTTTTCAGAATGTAGCCTCACCGAAATCTTCAAGTTAAACGCGCAGGGTCTTTTTTCATGTTTCAAAATACAGACCCTTATCAAAATACAGACCCTTGTAAGAACACTGAGACTTTACCTCCCCATTTTAATCCCATTCACATGCAAGCGGATGATATTGAAGATTTAAAACAATTTATTGTTGGTCGTCTTGTGACGCAATCACTTTTTGATTTAGCGCTTACAAAAGCCGTACAAACAGGGGTGCCTCTTGATTGCTTGCTATTGCAAGAAGGCCTTATGGATGAGGAAAATTATTTCCGGTTGCTCTCACAAGCAGTTGGTACAAATTATTTGTCTCCGCATCATGCCTCAACATTACATTTACAATTTGATGATTGTAGGAAAATCAACCAACGCTTTAACTGGTCTTATTATGAAACCGATGATGGTTTTGCCATTATCCCTTTTGGGATTGGAGGGATGGGGCCTCAAAAAATTCAAACTTTCTTGAAAGAATTTATTAAAGAGAAACAATTTTCGCATCCGACTGTTAGCCAGGCTAAATTTCATTTGGTCAGCCCCACCACAGTACGAAATGTTTTCCAATCTCGATTTTCTAACGACTTATTGTTTTATGCCGGAGAAGCACTGGCTATAAACGCACCTCTAAGCTGCGCTAAGAATGGGTTATCCGGTTTACAAACAATAGGGATATTTGGCTTGGTTGGTTTAAGTCTTTATGGATTTTGGATCTCTCCTCAAATTTCACTTTATGTCCTCTCTGCTTGTTTTACTCTCTTCTTTTTTTTCTTGATTGTTTTTCGCTTAATTATAGCACTGAAAT
>JAJFHW010000171.1 GCA_021775385.1 Hyphomicrobiales bacterium
AAAAGTACATTATAAAAAATACAAGCGCTCTAAAAAATACAAAAAGAAATATGCTCACAACAAAAAATCTAAATATAAAAAATACAGCCTAGGCAAACCTGTCAAACGCAAGAAATCCAAACGCAAAAATAGAAGAGCGCGCTATAAACCTGTCAATTATTTAGCTTCATTCAATTAAGTGTTCCAAAATAAAATTAAAGTGTGAAGTGATACAGCAAAGAGCTTTTTTGACAAAACAAATACTCAATGTATTTGTTTTAATATTCGGGTAAAGATTTTATCATCACATTTTTTTGCAATATGTTTTTCAGAAAGAACCACATTTTCACCAACACAAGAATTTGTAATCTCCAACTCTTTTATTTCTCCCAAATCAACACCACTTAAAGAAACACCTTTCATTATTATTTGGTTTTTACGGCAATTTTGAAAACGCACATTTAAAAGAACAATGTTTTCAAAATGAAGCTTACTTCCATACCCACAGGTAATTCGAGACTCTGCAATTACCCCAAAACCAAACTTGTACTGTTTCTTGTTCTCAACGTCTTTCTTATAATCACCCGCAAAAATATGTGCGCCATTAATCTCGCAGTTTAACAGTTCGCCCATTTTAAGATGCAAATAAATTGAACCCAAAACCCCACCCGGATTTTCCTGAAAACGACACTGATAAATTGTTACATTCTCTCCCCTTAACGTATCAAAGGGCCTAATAATCAATTTATAAAAAGATAAATTACTTAAATCTATTGAACTTGTCTGAACACCTAACTGCCTCAAAGTATGAAAAGTATCAGCAACTTCAAATTGAGATCCTCCCTGATTTCGATTTCTATCTAACCGAACAAAGAGCATCTCTTTCGCCAATGCATTTGTTGCCAGCCTGTTCAATTGACGATCTGGAGCTTCAGAGAAATAAGCATAAACCGCAACCAAGGCTGCAACCGAAGCAATTAAATCAAATATTTTTAACGATAAAATTCCTGTAAATGACCACCGATTATTTTCCACTTTTTAGTCCCCCAATAGAACAATATGAAATCTAAAAGGGCCTTTTTAAAAAGTCCCCTTTACTAAGTCTCAAATATTGGTCGCTGTGGAAGAAAAAAGGTTCAAAAAAAACTGCCCAGCAAATCTTTGCTAGGCAGCAGTAATCAAAAAATCAATACAATCTACTAAGATTGCTCTTTAACAAAAATCTCATCCATAACCTTGAAACCTGCGCCCCAACCATTTTCGAGACCGGCAGCTTTCTCAGCAAAGCAGGCCAGCTCTGCATCAGTTGTATTAAGAGCTTCCAAGATTAAACTCACATTGGTTTGACTACCTGCAGCCTCAAATTCAACGGTTGTTAAAAGTTCGCGTGGCCAATTTTCCATCATAGGATTAGCGATAGTATTCCATTCAGCATCAGTAGAATAATGCTTCCAAACCAATTTTTTTTCAGTTACTATTTCCTGAAAGACCATACGGCTTAAATCGGACTTCTCCCCCCATTTCATCTCATTCAACCATTCCCCACCAGGAGTTAAATCAAATTTATGAATAATAGTCTCAACACCAGGACCATACCACTGAGCTAAGATCAGAGGGTCAGTCCAAGCACGCCAAACCATCTCTAAAGGAGCTTCGAAAACCCGTTCAATGCAATACTTATTCAACTCAGCCATTACTTTTTTACCTTTTTTTCAGTCTCATTCAATGTTTTTAGGACATGGTCCAGCTGATCAAAACTAGCGCCCCAAAATTCTTTAAATTCAGTAAGCCAATCAACAGCAACAACCAAAGTCTCAGCTTTTAATCTGGCCGGGCGTTGTTGTTGTGCAATACCACGTTCAATCAATCCGGCTCGTTCTAAAACCTTCAAATGACGCGATATAGCCGGTTGGCTAATATCAAAAGGAGCAGAAATCTCCGTAACAGAAGCCTCTCCATCAGCAAGTCTTGACAAAATTTCACGCCTTGTCGGATCTGCCAATGCGGAAAAAACAGCATCCAGTTTTGAAGGCGATTTTACATAACCAACTTGTTCCATAACACACTAGTTATATTAATAAGTTCTTATGTCAAGGGAAAATTACACATTCGATTTATGAATGAAACGAACAATTAAAATGGAATAAAGCCAAATTTAACAAATATTCAGTAATATCAAAAAGCTTAACTAGGTGTTCTTAGAAATTGAGAACTTTATTTATTAAAAAAACTTACCCTTTAAAAAAGGATCACACCTTAGGCCGAAAACAGTATTCTTAATTATTAGTAATGAGTGAGAGAAGCGTTGAAACCAGAAGAGAGTCAACCAGCTAATGCTCCTCAAATTGTAGAATTTGAGACCGCATTAAATTCGAGAAAAGAAGGCCTTGTAAGCAAGCGCATTCATTCTGCCGTCTCTGCCCTAGCCTCATCATCATCCCCCGTTTCTGAAACAGATGATTTTTTCAACGATTGTGTAAAAAATCTATCAAAAGCTTTTGAAGTTAAATACGCCTTTATTGGGGTATTTGAAGATGAAGAAAAATCGTCAATTCGCTCTCTCGCCGTATCTGAAGATCTAAACATCACAGAAAACATCAGCTATGATCTAAAAGGTACACCTTGCGAAGCTTGCCTAAAGAACCATCAAATATTAATTCAAGAAGATGTTGCTAACCAATACCCCGAAGATGAAATGCTAGTTGATATGGAGCTTCAAAGTTATTTCGGCAGCGCCATAATTGATTCTAATGGTAACGAATTGGGCGTCGTTGTCATTCTCGACACAGAGCCAATGCAAAAAGATGAATGGATGTACCCTATTTTTGCTCTGTTTGCAGATCGCATTTCCTTAGAATTAGAACGTATCAATCGTCAAAAAGATCTACGTTTAGCAGCCAGCGTTTTTGAAAATAGTCAGGAAGGCATCATGCTTCTTGATACTGATTGGAAAGTTCGCAAAGCAAATCATGCCTTTACCAAAATTTCAGGGTGGCAAGAAAAGGAAATTATAGGGTTATCTGTCACAAAATTAACAACAAAAGATCAGGCCGAATTTTCTATTCATGAAATTTCTAAAACTCTCGCAAAACAAAACCACTGGGAAAGAGAAATTTGGTCACATCAGAAAAATGGCGGCATCTATCCTGAAAAAAGAACCATATCAGCAGTTAGAGATCCCGAAACAAAAGAAATCATCCACTACATAAGTATGTCTATTGATATTTCTGAACAAAAATATGCAGAGCAGCGCATTAACCGTCTAGCTCGCTATGACCAAACCACAGATTTGCCAAATAGAAATTATTTTAACGAAAAGCTAAATGAAGAAATCTCAAACGCCAGAAATGAAAATTCAGACTTGGCATTGATGACACTCGATCTAGATGGCTTTAAACTAATTAACGATATGCGTGGACATACAACAGGAGACCGCTTATTAAAATTAATCGGCGAAAGATTACAATTCCTTCCAACTAATGAAATCTTCAGCGCTCGTATAGGCGGCGATGAATTTACTCTTTTATTTAGTTTTAGAGATAAGCAAGACGATTTAACAGAAACCCTTAAAGCCCGCGCTGAAGAAATTATAGACCTAATAAGCCACCCCTATATGCTAGATGGTGAAGAAACCGTCATAACCGCTAGCATTGGGATCGCAATTTTTTCCAACGAAAATAAAGATGCTCAAACTCTTATTAAAAATTCAGAAC
>JAJFHW010000172.1 GCA_021775385.1 Hyphomicrobiales bacterium
TTTGATTTTCACACCGTTCTTTTCAACATTTTCTTTCAAAACATCATGCTGAATTGCTTCGCCTTCAGCGTAACTATCTGCCATTGAGGCTTTACATGCATTTTCAAGAATTGCTTTGTGTTGACCTGACATGCCGTCCCAAACTTTTTTGTTTACAAGAAGTTCGAAGATGGTTGATTGTTGGTGCCAGCCAGGGAAGTAGTTGTATTTTACCAGTTTGTGAAAACCTAGAAGCTTATCGATTGCAGGCATAGAAAACTCTGTTGCATCGATTGCTCCTTTTTCAAGTGCTGGGAAAATGTCGCTGCCCGGGAGAAGAGATGTTGCAACGCCAAGTTTTTGCATCACTTTACCACCAAGACCAAAGAAACGCATTTTCAAGCCTTTAAGATCTTCTGGTTTGTTGATTTCTTTAGCAAACCAGCCGGATGTTTCAGGAGCGATAATGGCACATGGTAAAACTTTCACATTGTAGCCGTTTTTATCGTACATTTCTTGATATAATTTTAGGCCGTTACCGTAATACATCCAAGCCATGTATTCGCCAGTTTCAGGACCGAAAGGAACTGCAGAGAAAAGTGATGCTGCGGGCATTTTGCCTGACCAGTAACCAGCTGTTGCATAGCCTGAATTAATTTTACCTGATGAAACTGTATCTAGGATTTCAAAAGCTTTTACGAGTTTGCCTGGCTCGTAAACTTTCATTTTTAATGAGCCGCCAGACATGCGGTCGAGCTCTTTTGCTACTCTTGGTATTGGTGACCCAAGACCAGGAAGTGCGCTTTTAAAAGCAATTGGTGTTTTGAGTAGTAATTTGTCTGCAGCTGTTGCTACAGGTGCAAACGATACTGCAGCTATTGATGCTGCAAGAGCTATGATAGATTTTTTCATGATTCCTCCACGACATTTAATCTTCACTAAGCTTTTTTCATATTTATGTTTCATTGTTTTAAAAGCTTGTGAGTGGTGGTATATTAAGTTTACCAGTAGAATAGTTCAATGTTTTTTTCTAAAATTTATTGATATTTATTAATCGTTTGCATTAAAATTCATATAAAACAATATGTTATTAGTTTTGTTGTAAGTATTTATCGGTATGAAAAATTTTGCTGTAAATTGATTGGTGAAACTTTTGCAATTAATCTCTATATATTTTATAATAAAATTTACCAGTTATGAGGTTGATGTTAAATGAAAAAAAAATCTGCTATTTTTGAACCGATTGACCACGAGACGGTGGTTGATTCAGTTGCAAATCAAATTGAAAATTTGATTGTTACTGGCGTTCTTAAGGAAGGGGCCAAGCTACCTTCTGAGCGTGAAATGGCAGATGATATGGATGTGTCTCGCCCCAAAGTTCGTGAAGCTTTACAACGATTAGAAGAGTTGAAACTCATCGTTGTAAAGCATGGTGAAGGGTCTTTTGTTGCACCGATCATTGGTTCTGCGATGAACCCAGCTTTGATCAATTTGATTTCTCGAAATCCTGCTGCTTTTTATGATTACCTTGAATATCGCCGTGAGCAAGAAGCCTTTGCGGCTCGCCTGGCGGCAAAGCGGGCTACCAGTTCTGACAAAGAAATCATTGCTAATATATTGGGAGAGCATGAACGTGCTCATTTGGCAGGCGAAGATAAGGCTTCTAAAAAAGCTGATATAGGTTTTCATGCTGCGATTGTTGATGCTAGTCACAATACTATGATGATCCATACTATGGCGTCTATTTATGAGCTTACTCATAGAGGTGTGTTTTATAACCCTGATTTTTTATTGGCTGTTGTTGGTAGTGGGGATGAGCTTGTTCTCCAACATAAAGAAATTGGTCATGCGGTTTTGGAAGGACGAGCAGATGATGCTGGTCAAGCTGCGTGGGATCATCTTGATTTTGTTGAACGTTGCTTTAGAAAAAGTAATGAAAATTTACGGCGGGAGTTTTTATCACAAAAACGGTTGGCTGCTGTTTCTAATTGTTAGTGTTTAATTTTTCAATTTGTTTTTATATAAGCCTAATTCATTAATTATGAATTGGGCTTATTTTTTATGGGCTAGTTAACTGTGGCTTTGGCTTTTATGATTCTTTTGTAAGCTTTCTCAATTTTCTCTGGTGCAATTTTTCCTTCATCAATTGCTTTGGAAATTAAAGCAATTGTTTTGGATGGAAGGCTAGGGTCTGGTTTTCTTGAATTTGAAATCATTAGAATATCAACACCAGCGTTAACGGCACGAATGATTGTGTTTTTGTAACTATAGTTTTTAGCAATAGCTCCCATTTGCAAATCATCCGAGATTACTAATCCTGAGTAATTCAATTTTTTTCGTAACAAGCCTGAAATTGCTGGTTTTGAAATTGAGACAGGAACACCATCACTTGCTATGCGACTATGGATAAGGTGACCGGGCATAATTGCTGGAGCATCACCGGACTTTATGAGTTGATCAAATGGATCTAACTCTTTGTTTTTCCATGTTTTTGAGATGTTCACAAAACCTTCGTGGCTGTCACCTATGCTTGAGCCATGGCCGGGGAAATGTTTTAGCACTGTTATGATGCCGGCTTCTTTATGAGCTTTCACAAAGGCTCTTGCAAATTCGGTTACTTTTTTAGGATCTGCGCTGTAAGCTCTGTTCCATTTTGCGATTACCGGATTTCTTGGATTGACTAGTAAGTCAACCACGGGGCCCAGGTTCATATTAAAGCCAGCATTTTTACTAATGGAAGCTAATTTTTTATAAGTTGATTTGGCCTGCGCTGGGGACTGTCTTTTTGCGACTGACCTGGCAGATGGGATTGATGGGTAGCCCAGTTTTCGCCCTAACCTTTGAACGGAGCCGCCCTCCATATCGAGGGCGATAAATAGCTTTTTATTCCCTGAAGCATTTTTGAAAAGCGATGTGAGTTGTTTAACTGAAGATTTGCTTTTGAAATTATACCCAAGAAAAACGACTGATCCCACTTGTCCTTTTTTTATTTGATTGGCTAACCTCTTAGCACTTGTTCCATTTGCACTTCCACCTTGGAAGCCCATCATCAACATTTGACCGATCATTTGATTGCGATCAGCGGCATTGGCATTGGAAGAAAATAGGCTAAAATAAAAGAGAACTGCTAATGTGATTTTACTTATGGATTTCACGGGTTTTGTCCCTGTAATATATTGTATTGCAATTTATTTCGCTAATTGATCTGCCAGACGAGAAATGGTTTTTTGATAAACACTGGCTTTATTCCACTTAGAGATGACTTCATAGTTATTTGATCCAGGTTTCCAGCCTTGGCCGGCTTTCCAACCATTACCTTTGAACCAAGCGGCTGTTGAGGCTAATACATCAGGGACTGAACGATAGAGATCAATTTTTTTATTTCCATCAAAATCAATGGCATAGTCGACAAAACGGGTAGCAAGAAACTGAGTTTGTCCAATTTCACCCGCCCAAGCACCGCGCATTTGTTTGCGGGTTAGGTGACCATCTTCGATAATTTTTATAGCGGCTATTAGTTCTGCTGTGAAAAAATCTGACCGACGGCAATCATATGAAAGGGTAGCTAGTGAGCTCATGATATCTTTTTTGCCCATGAATGTTCCAAAGGCTGTTTCTAAACCCCAAATTGAGGTGAGGAGTGGGGCTGGTACGCCATATTTTTTTTCTACGCGTTTGAATGTTTTAGCATAGCGTTTCATTTTTTTGCGGCCAATACGCACCATGCCTTTCGTGCGACGTTTGTAAAAAACATCGAAGCTTTGTTTGAATGATTTTTGGCCTCTGTCTAAACGGATGACTTTATGGCTGTATTTTACACCTTGGAACGAGGCGTTGAGGGCACGATTTGAAAAGCCTTTTGCCTTCATCTCTTTTTTAAAGTCTGCTTTCCAGCTGTTGAAGCCTTTTGATGTCTTGCCACATGTTCTGGCTGATGCCATTGTTGTGGTTGAGATTAAAAGACTTAGAATGAAACTTAGTACAAGAAAAAAACGTACCATTTGATACCCCTATATAGCTTAATTGGCCTTTATTAATTTGGACTTTATATATGGCCTGTATTTATCGTTTTGGTTGAGCCAACTTTAAGTGAATTAGATTTCTTTCGCAACAGCTAGCAAGGTGCTATTTTTAAGGCTCTATGGATAAGTTATGGCTCTATTTGTTGGGTTTTATTAACGGTAGGTTGACTTGGAAATAAGGCGTTTTTAGTGTGAGTTGTTGCCTTATTTCCCTGAGAATTTTCGTCTATGGTTTTGTGATGCTTGATGTTTTTTAATTTCTGAACCTTAGATTTTTTCTTGATAGTTGATTTATAGTTTGGCAGCCCATAAGCATCATGTCGCGTTCTATCTCGTCTTTAAATAACTCTAAGGCGCGTTCTACACCAGGTTGACCAGCTGCTGCGAGGGCGTAGAGATATAATCGTCCGCCAGCACAGGCCTTGGCACCAAGTGATAATGCTTTTAGGACATGTGTGCCTCTTTGAATGCCGCTATCAAAGATGACATCTATTTTATCCCCGACGGCGTCTACAATTTCAGCTAATTGATCAAAGGATGAGCGAGATCCATCGAGTTGGCGTCCGCCATGGTTTGAGACAATGATGCCGGTTGCTCCAATATCGACAGCTTTTCGGGCATCTTCAATGCTCATGATACCTTTTAAACAGAACTCACCATCCCACTTTTTACAAATATCTTCTGCATCTTGCCATGACATAGATTGATCGAGCATTGTTTTGAAATAGTTACTCACTGAGATTGCTATGTCTGTGCCTTGATCAACGTGATTTTCTAATTGAGGAAGGCTGAATTTTTCATGGGTGAAATGATTGATGGCCCAGGTAGGGTGAGTGGCAAAGCTTATGAGGCTTTGCAATGTTAGTTTTGGCGGGGAGGTGAAGCCTGTTACCACATCTCTTTCTCGATTTCCGCCTGTTATTGAATCCACCGTTAGAGTGAGTACATCAAAATTTGCTACTTTTGCGCGCTCTATCATTGCATCATTTAACCCTCTATCTTTGTGGAAATAGAGTTGGAACATTTTAGGCGTGTCTATTAGTTCTGAGATTTCTTCAATGCTTACGGTGCCTAAAGATGAGACTCCAAACATTGTATTGTTTTTTTGCGCAGCCTTAGCAACGGCTCTTTCGCCATCATGATGAAAAAGCCTTTGTAGGGCTGTTGGGGCGCAGAATAATGGCATATCGATTTTACGGCCGAAGATGGTTGTGCTCATATCAATTTTTTTGATGCCTGCTAAAACATTTGGGACTAGGTCGCAGTCTTCGAAGGCGGTTGTGTTGCGTTTATAGGTAGTTTCATCTTCGGCGGCACCATCAATGTAGTGAAAAATTGGAGAGGGTAATTTCTGTTTTGCCAGTGTTCTAAAGTCTTGGAAATTATGACATTTTGAGAGGCGCATTACTTATCCTTCAAATGTAGGGTTTAATATATTTTCATTTTTGGTATGGTGGTATTATCAATTATTTGGTATAATGGTCATACCAATTTTTTATAGGAGAAGCAAGCCTGTGTCTTTTGCCCCTTTTGCCCCTTTTATCCCTGTAGTCGCGCCGAATATTACGGCTGCGATTATTGCTCAAATTCGAGAGTTAATTGCCTCAGATGTGTTGCAACCTGGGGACCAACTCCCTGGAGAGAGAGAGTTGGCTGTTCGGATGGATGTTTCGAGAACATCTATTCGAAGCGCGTTGCAGGCTTTAGTGACAGAGGGTCTGTTAGTTTCTCGGCATGGGTCTGGTTTTAAAGTTTCGACTTCTATTGGACGCTCTCTTTCTGATCCGCTTTTAAATCTACTAGAAAGTTCAGATGATGCTATTTCTGATTATTTGAGATTTCGAATGCTAATCGAAGGTGAGAGTGTTTCTGAGGTTGCTAGTTCAGCAAGTGGTGAAGAAAAAAAGGAAATACGTCGTTTGCATGAAATGATGTGCGATGCGTTTGAATGTGGTGAGTATTCTAAAATTAGCGCTCTTGATACGGATTTTCATATGGCTATTTTGGAAGCTACGGGTAATTTTGTGACCATACAAGTTGCGCGATCTTTGCAGGATGTGTTGAGCCACGCTATTGAACAAAGTCACTTGTATTTTCTTAATGATGCTAAAGAGTTAAAAGTTATTCTTAGACAACATGAGGACATTGTTCGATCTATTGAAGATGGATCTTCTAGTAAAGCGAAACGGGCTTTGTTAAAACATCTAGAATATCAAGAGATGCTTTGGAATAAGAAGCAAGACTTGGATCGGCGGGATAAATTATCTGAGAAGAGAAAATCATGGTCACTAGAGGTTAAAAGGTGAGTGGGCTGTTTTCTTACACGAAATTTTGAATGGTATTGTGTCTTTTGTGCTTGCGTATATGTGCATATGCGCATATTCATGAGTAATACATTGTTATCAGGAGCTCTTTTATGAAATTTCTTTTGAAGATTTTCTTACCTTTGTCCTTGTTGTTAGTTTCGCCCATGATTGTTCAGGCAGAGGAGGGTGTTCATAAGTTAGTTTTACAAGTAAGTGATAATGATCCAAGTAAAATGAACGCAGCATTGAACGTGGCTGCGAATGTCTCTCGTCATTATTCCAGTCTTGGTGAAGAGGTTGACATTAAGATTGTGGCCTTTAATGCTGGTTTGCATATGTTACGAAGTGATACGTCCCCTGTCGCAAAGAGAATTTCAAACTTCTCAAATGGTATGCCGAATGTTGTGTTTCACGCCTGTGCGAATACTATGGCTGCCATGAAGCGAAAATCCGGCGGTAAATCTGTGCCTGTTTTTAAATTTGCAAAGATTGTTCCAGCTGGTGTTGTGTCTATTATGGAGCTTGATGCTAAGGGGTATACACTAGTGCGTCCGTAAGCTTTTTTACTTATAGCCTAAGTATTTTTGCCGCTCTAAAAGCACTTTTTTCCTGCAGAAAATGCTTCAAATTCTAAAAAAATATTTTTTTCGCAATCCTATACTAAAGTATAGGATTTGTTAGTAATATTCGTGGATAGTCTTTGCACAGATTTTGTTTTAGGGAGGCAAGGGCTATGTTTGAAAAATTTAAAGTTATCGCTTTAAATAGTATTTTGGGGAAAATCGCAGCATTAACAGTTGTGATTTCAGTTGTGTGTTGTGCATCTGTTGGTATTTTAAATTACCTTAATTCACGATCGGCTTTAGTCGATGCTTCTAAGAATGGAATGAACGCCCTTATTAATAGCCGGGATATTCTAGTCAAAAGTCAATTACAGACGATTGAAGAAGAACTTAAGATTTTTTCCATCAATGATGTGACCATCAAAGCTTTTGAAGAAATGACAACGGCTGTTATGGACATGAAAGATGAGCTTCCTAAAGTTAAAGCTTTTTTTCAGAAAAAAGGTTTAACCAAGCCAGAGCGGATTAAATTATCTGGCAAAGGAAATAAAACATTTTATTCCTGGAAACATGCTAATATTCATGATCATTATTCCAAATTGGTGACAGTGAACGGCATTGCCGATATTTACCTGATTAGTCCTAAGGGATTTGTTCTTTATAGTGTGACGAAATCAAAAGAATTTTTGCATGATTTGTCTCAGGCTGACCCTCAATCATCTGGCTTAACTCAAGCCTTTCAAATGATCTCTAAAAAAGAAACAAAAGAGGCTTATATCCCTTTTGCGAACTATGATTTTGAAGGAGGGGAGCACTCAGCTTTTCTTGGACTTAAAGTGACGAAAGAATTCTTAGGGACCAAGAAGGATTTGGGATATATCGTTTTTCGCTTATCTGATGATACATTTAAAACAGCTGTGACATCTGGTTTGGACCCTTTGACGGATGCTACTGTTTTGCTTGTTGATGAGAAATTAGAGCCGATCGTTGCTTCGCAGAAAATATCCTCTCTTCAAGAAAGCTTGAAGCAGATTGATGCTAAAAAAGCAAAAGGGTTTCAAGTGACTAGTGGTTTAGATATGGTCAATTACATTTCTTACACGGGGCTTGAATTCTTTGGTAAAAAATGGATATTATTGGCTGTGAAAACAGAGAACCAAGTGCTCGGTGCTGTTTATCAGATGCGAAATGCTACACTTATGGTTACAGGCCTTACTCTTGCTATAATGTTTTTAACTGGACTTTGGTTCGCTCGTACATTGTCTCGTCCAATTGAGAATTTAGTGAAATCTATGGATCAGTTGGCTCATGGTGACCTCTCGATCGATTTGAAAGATGCTGACCGAACTGATGAGATCGGTGATATGTATCGAGCTGTTTCGATTTTTAGAAATAATGAAGTTGAGCGGGTGAACCTTGTTGAGACCTCTGACGCTGAGCAAATGCGTAGAGCGGAACAACAAGAAAAAATAAACTCGCTTATTGAGCATTTTAAAACTTCCATAAAATCAGTTTTAGATTCTGTTACGGGTGCTATCCATTCTATGAATGGCAACGCATCTGAATTAAATAAGATTGCATTGGACGCTTCTGGGAAAATTAGTGAAGTTGATGCGTCTAGTCAGCTATCATCCCGGAATGTTCAATCTGTTTCTCAACAAACTGAGGAATTAGTTTTGGCAATTCGTGAAATTAGTGAGCATTCAACCAAAGCTTCCAATGTGATTTCTACTGCAATGGATCGTGCTACAGAGACAAGTAGAACGATGTCAGATCTTGATATGGCCTCTAAGAAAATTGGAGAGGTTGTAACTTTAATTCGTGATATTGCTGAGCAAACTAATCTACTTGCGTTAAATGCGACTATTGAAGCTGCGCGAGCCGGCGAAAATGGTAAAGGATTTGCTGTGGTGGCGGGGGAAGTGAAATCTCTTTCTGATCAGACGTCTAAAGCCACTGAGGAAATTTCTAAACAGATTTTGTCAATACAAGGCTATTCAACGTCTTCAGTAAATGCGATTGCATCTATTACTGATACGATGGAGCAAATCCATTCTGTTTCGAACTCAATTGCTTGTGCCGTTGAAGAACAAGATGCTTTGACTTCTGAAATTAGTCGCAATGTTGATGGGGTTGCAACGGGTGCTCAAGAGGTTAGTGCTAATATGGAAACGGTGACGCAGGCCGTTGAAAAAACATCTGATTGCTCTGAGACGATGTCTAGTGCAAGCGATTGTGTGACACGTGACATAAAAGAATTAAGCGGTGTTGTTGATGAGTTTTTAGAAGGTGTAGCTGCAGCTTAATTCATAAAATTAATCCCCGTTTTATGTGGCAACATTTTATAAATTCTATGTTGCCACATAAATGTTTTAACTAACTATCTTCATTATTTACCAGTGTAATTTGGTGCCCTTCTTTCAATCCATGCATTTAGGCCTTCTGTGATGTCTTTTGTTGCGACCATTCGTGCGAACTGTTCTTGTTCGATCTGAAGCCCTTCTGCAATGGTTGTATTTATTCCCCTTGTGACAGCAGTGATGATGCGGGCGGCAGCTAAAGGGGAGTGCCTTATGATGCGTTCAGCTAACTCTATTGTTTCGGTGAGCAAGGTTTCATGGGGAACAACCTTGTTAACTAAACCCAGTTCATAGGCCCGTTGAGGAGAGAATTGATCTCCAGTAAGTAATAGTTCTAGGGCTCGTTTTCGGCCAGCCAGGCGCGGCAATCTTTGTGTGCCGCCAAATGTTGGAGGGATGCCGATGTTGATTTCTGGTTTTGAAAATATTGCTTGTTCACTGGCTATGGCTAAGTGGCAAGCTTCTGTTATCTCGCAGCCGCCACCAAAGGCGATCCCATTTACGGCTGCGATTATTGGTTTTTGGTATGCTTCTAATCGGGCTGTCATTTTTTGACCACGGCGGCAAAAGTCATTGATGGCTTGTTCGGGATTTTGTTTAATTGAATTTGTGAATTCGTGAATATCACCGCCAGCTGAAAATGCCCTCTCTCCGGCTCCTGTTAAGATGATGGCCTTTACAGTTTTGTCGTATTCGAATTTATCAAGCAAGCTGAGCAAATAATCATTTGTTGCATAGTTCAGTGCATTTAATTTTTCGGGTCTGTTGAAGGTGAGAATTGCAATTGAATTTTCTTTTTCTTCTAAAATTAAATCTGACATGAGATTTCCCTTTCATGTTCGGTTTGATTTAACGTTAGGGTAAGAGTAGTCTTAGAAAAAAGAAACTCACTGATGAGTATACAAAGCCATGGCTCGTAATTCACAAGACACTAAACTTCGTATTTTAAAGGCAGCTAATCGACTGTTTTATTCTGATGGTATTCGGGCTGTTAGTGTTGATGCTATTGCTGAAAAGGCAGGAATTACCAAGAAGACTTTGTACTATCATTTTAAAAGTAAAGATGACCTTGTTGCTGAATATCTTATGTCTCGGGATCAACCAAATTTAGATGCCATGCGCAAATGGTTTGATGAGGTTGACGGTTCTGTTGCTGAAAAAGTCTATGCTATTTTTGATGGTGTTGTGCAATCTTCTAAACATCCTAATTGGCGGGGATGTGGTTTCTTGAGGACGGCTGGAGAATTAGCAAATATGCCAGGGCACCCTGCTATTAAAGCTGGTGCAGCTCATAAGAAACGGTTTGAGGGTTGGTTGGCTGAAGTTTTTGTTGAGCATGAATTGAAGAACTCTTCAGGCTTGGCACGTCAAGTTGTTTTGCTATTGGATGGATCTTTTGCAGTTATGATGGTGCATCATGATAGTGCGTATATTGAAGAGGCTGGTCTTGCTGCAAAGCAGTTGGTAGAGGCTAGCTCATAGAATTTGATGAGTTGAAAAAGTGAACACCAACAGTTTGAAGTTGGTGTTACTTTTCATTGTAAATTTATAGATTATTTTTTGATGGCTGCGTTTGTTAGTTTATCGAGCGCGCCGGTCATTTTTTTTAGGACGTTTGCGTCTACTGGTATGCCGTGGGTTTTAGAAAGTTCATTTGGTGCATGATATGCTAGGTGGACTTTTCCGTCTCTATCTTCAAAAGCGACAACTCTCAGGGGCAAGTCTAATCCAGCTGACTGAGCGAGGTTCATAGCTGGTGTCCCTAATTTAGGGTTTCCAAACATAAGCATTTCTGTTGGTCTTAGAGTTAAGCCAGCCTTTTTTGCGCCGTTTGCATGATTGATACGAGCAAAAACGGTTGCACCAGCTTTTTTAACAGCTGCTTCTAACTGATCTATGGTTTGTTTTACTGAGTGTGGGCTGGGTTTTTTAATCAATTCAGCTGCGCTTACGGTTGCACTCAAACTTAATGGGAGTATGAGAGCTATCGAGAGGCAGAGTGATTGGATGAGTTTTTTTAGGGGCATAGCGAGTTTCCTTTATTTTCCTTTACAAGTATTAGCCTTATAATTGTGATGAAAATTTGTAAAATTAAAAAGATCAATAAACGAGACTTTAAAGTTTGCCATCATATTTATTTGGGGCTTTATGGCAAAGCTAAATAAAAAGGCGCCTCATTATTATGAGGCGCCCTATGAATGGTAGAAAAGAATACTTGCTTATGTCTAATTTATTTCGCGTGATTTTGGTTGTTTACAACGTATGCGATGTCACCACGATAAATACCTAGATCTCGAAGTTCGCGGTCTGACAATTGGTTTAGTTCGTCATAGTTTTTTGCGGCTTGGATCGACTTTTTAAAATCGGAGAATGTTGAAGTTATTTTTTCAATTATTGTGGTGAAAAATGTGTTTTTTGAACCTAAATTACCTTTAAAATCATTGCTGCCAATATTGTGGTGCATTTGCGGGTTTGCTTGAATAGCCATGATCATTCTCCTTCTTGAACATGAATTATCATCTACTATTCAATTAAGCATTTTTACCTGATTTGAGTACCCTAGTAGATTGCAAAGGAGCTATGCAAATGCTGCAGAGCATCATATTTTCTTGCTCTATTTCTTTATAACGTATCGGCAAATTAGATTTTCACCTCTTTCGCATGCTGCTTTGGTTTTAGCGCCTGTAGCTTCTTGAAAAAAAGCAGCGACTGCATCACAGACACAGGGCTCGCTTCTAACGGCTGTAGCTAGCGGACAGGTGATATTGCGAACAATGATTTCTGTTTCATTGTCTATTAATTCGGCTGTTGCACCAAGGTCATTGACTATTGTAATGGCGTCTTCAATTTTTTCTTCTAGAGATTTTTTATTATCTTGACCACCGCTAAGGCCAGATTTTTCAGCCATATCTTTACCGACTACTTCGAGTAATTTTTTGCGTTCTTTCTTATCTAAATGATCAGGTAGATGGGCTAAAAGTGTTTTGACGAAGGGGAGGTATGCTGAAGATCCAACGTCTTCAGTTCCTCTCACTGTTTTATATTCTTGAGCTGGTTTACCTGCCCCGTTGCTTGGGCGTATAATTCCTTTCTCAATTAGACCATGAGAAACTAAGCGATCAAGCTGGGTTGTGATAGCTGTTCTTGCTAAGCCAAAATCTTTTGCTAATTCTGAAATTGTTTTTGGGGTCTCTCTAAGAGTTTTCAGAATTTTATCTTTGGTTGTCATGGACTTAATTCAGTATCCGTTTTTTAGTTTGGTTGGCTTGAGTTTAAAGAATTCTAGACTAAAGGTCAATAATAACAATAATAATTGTCATTATTGTTTTTCTCGGTTATTATGTGCTTCATAATAAGAATAATCTAATTGAAGCATATGAGATAATCAACGGAGAAGTCATTAATGAAACG
>JAJFHW010000173.1 GCA_021775385.1 Hyphomicrobiales bacterium
TGTGAAAGGGCATTTGTTTAAAGTTGATACTGGCGACGATTTTTCTGAGTTGGTTGAGAAACAAGAATTTAGGAATTTATTTTTTGATCCCTATTTTTATTTGGGGTTAAAAAATATTCGTCCAATCAACATTGAAATGGAAGAATTTTATAGACTTTTGCGACAGCATTTTCTTCTGAAAATAAAAGACGATAAAACACTTTCGGCTGAGGATTTGACCTTATTGGGGGCGATGGCCGAGCAATGTTATTTGAACGAATATGTGTTTTTTATTACCGAAGAAGAAACTGATTTTATTGAGAAAACTAAAGAAAAACTTGAGGGGATGAAGTTTTTTTCAGAGCAAGTTCATCATGATATTTTGCTTTATGCGACCTATGCTCCTCTTTTAAGTTTATCTAATAGCCTGTTGTTGAAAGATGTGGATGCCCCGTCGTTCCTAGATGATGTTATTGAAATACAGTTTAGAGAGCCACTCCAAGAGGAAAAACTTGGTAAGAAGATCAAATCACTTGGCTCTATTAAAAATGAAGTCTCACAAAATGTTCGATCTCAATATGAAGAAAACCCTTATCCACGATGGAAGGCGGAGAGTGTTTTTAAACCGTATCATTCACAGGTAATCGATAAGAAGTTTCATCAAAATATGAATGTGCTTATCGCTGGCTGTGGTACTGGTAAGCATATTGTCTCAACTTTTAACTACTATCCAAATGCTAAATTTACGGCCATCGACATTAGTAAGGCCAGTCTTGGTTATGCTAAGCGGAAGCTTGTTGAATATAGTCTGGATGATAAAGTTGATCTATTACATTGTGATATTCTTGATGCACATAATATAGATAAACAATTTGATTTTATAGAATGTTGTGGTGTGCTGCATCATATGGAAAATCCACTTGAGGGATTAAAATCAATTGCTTCTCTTTTGAAACCTGGTGGCAAAATCAAACTAGCATACTATAGCACATTGGCACGTCGGTCTGTTTTTGCTGCTAGAAACTATATAGAAAAGCAAGGTTTTCAACCTACTCCAAGTGGTATCAGGCAGTGCCGAAAATTTATGACTGAAGAAAGTTTTTCAGAGACCTCTGCTTTTCCGATTTATAAATGGAGAGATTTTCATTCTCTTTCCGAATGCAGAGACCTAATGTTCCATGTGCAAGAGACTTGTTACAACTTACATGAAATTGAAGCCATGCTGCAAGAGGCAGGCCTTGAATTTGAGTGTATGCTTGTGAGCTCAGCCGTTCAGCAGGCATATAAGGATAAATTTCAGGAAGACACACAGGCTAGAGACTTAAAAAACTGGGCTGAATTTGAAGAAGAAAACCCTGCTACCTTTGCAGCTATGTATCAATTCAGAGCCTATAAAAAATAAATTGTTCTTTTATTTTTAGCTTTTGGCTAGAGCATGTCACTTTGTATCGAATTCAGAGACGTGCTCTAGCTCTTTGTTTAAGCATGTCACTTAAAACCGGTAACCACTTTTAAGTGACATGCTCTAAGAGGTTTGTGGTTATTTTTCAGGAAATGAATGTTGGGCCTGTTTTGCCAAATTCATAAACTTTTTTGCCGTTTACAAATGTCTTTAGAACCCTGCCTTCTACTTTTGATTCATCAAAGGCGCTATTTTTCGAGCGAGATTGCAGCAAGTCTCTGTCAATGATCCAAGGGGTGTTTAGATCAAATAGAGTGAGGTCTGCAGGGGCCCCAACTTTGATGCGGCCACTATCTAACCCTAAAATTTTGGCTGGGTTTATAGTCATTGCAGCTAGTAGCGTGGTTAGCTCAATTTCCTGGTTATGATAAAGACGAAGAGCTGCTGGGAGCAGTGTTTCGACACCGACTGCGCCGTAAGCAGCTTCAGCAAATGGTTGGCGTTTTACTTCTGCGTCTTTCGGGTCATGAGCTGAGACAATAACATCGATCTCGCCGTTTTTCAGCCCTTCAACCATGGCCATGCGGTCTTCTTCTTTGCGCAAGGGTGGGCGGACTTTACAAAATGTTCTATAAGGGCCGATGTCATTTTCATTTAAGGTCAGGTGAGTGATTGATACGCCTGAAGAGACGTTTAAGCCTTTTGATTTAGCTGTTTGAATAATTTCTAAACTATCTTTACATGAGATTGTTGCATTGTGATAGCGGGTGCCTGTATCGGCCACTAAACGCATATCCCTCTCTAACATTATAGTCTCAGCTAATGTTGAGATGCCTGGTAAGCCTAGTCGACTTGAAACTTCGCCCTCGTTCATGACGCCGTCACCGCGCAAGTCCGGATCTTCAGTGTAGTGGACAATTAGGGCGTCAAAGTCTTTACCGTAAGACAGGATGCGGCGCATGACTTGTGCGTTGGTGACGCTATTTTTTCCGTTAGTAAACGCGATGGCACCAGCATCCAGTAGAAGGCCGATTTCTGTCATTTCATCGCCTCTTAGACCTTTGGTCATTGCAGCCATTACATTGACACGAACAATGGCTGTATCTCTGGCGCGGCGTTGAAGAAAGTCAACCAATGCGACTTCATCTATGACGGGGTCTGTGTTTGGCATGCAGACCATGGTGGTGACGCCGCCAGCTGCTGCTGCTTTACTAGCAGAGGCTAAAGTTTCCCTGTGTTCTTCGCCGGGCTCACCTGTGAAAACAAGCATGTCAATGAGGCCGGGACATAAGACGTGACCGGCGCAGTCAACAACTTTGGCCCCATTTGGAGCGTTTTTAGAAAGGTGAGGGCCGACATCCATAATGATGCCGTTTTCTATCAATAGCCCACCCATTTCATCTCGTCCGCTTTCTGGATCAATGATACGGGCGTGAATTAACGCAGTTGGTTCCTGGTTGCTTGCTAGTGGCTCGTTATTTGTGGATGATGAATTGTTTTGGCTCATTAAGTTTGCTCGCAAGAGGTGGGTAAGTGATGAGAGAGGGCCTCTAAAATGGCCATGCGGGCGGCAACACCCATTTCGACTTGTTCTCTGATTACACTGCGTTGATCGTCAGCTAAGGTTGCGTCAATTTCGACGCCGCGGTTCATTGGGCCTGGGTGCATGATGAGTGCGTCAGGTTTGGCGTATTTCATTTTTTCATGATCAAGACCAAAGAAGTGAAAATATTCACGAGGAGATGGGATGAAAGACCCGGACATGCGCTCTCTTTGTAAGCGGAGCATCATGACAATGTCAGCGTCTTTTAGGCCTTCTTCCATTGTGTTGTAGACTTCTACGCCCAACCTATCTGCATTAGATGGCAGAAGAGTTGAGGGCGCGACGATGCGGACACGGGCACCGAGTGTATTGAGAAGGCTGATGTTTGATCTTGCAACACGTGAATGCTGGATATCACCGCAAATGGCAATGGTTAGGCGAGCGATTTTGCCTTTGTTGCGGCGAATGGTCAGAGCGTCGAGTAGGGCTTGTGTTGGGTGCTGATGGCTACCGTCGCCTGCGTTAATGACGGAACAGTCAACCTTTTGGCTGAGGAGTTCTACAGCGCCGGCGCTTTTGTGCCTTACAACCAGAATGTCTGGGCGCATAGCATTGAGCGTCATTGCTGTGTCTATGAGAGTTTCGCCCTTGCTGATGGATGACGATTTGACCGACATATTCATGACATCAGCGCCAAGACGCTTGCCTGCAAGCTCGAAAGAACTTTGTGTTCTTGTTGAACTTTCAAAGAATAAATTGATTTGAGTGCGCCCGCGTAGGATGTCTTGCTTTTTTGCAACCTGTCGGTTGAGTTTAGCAAAGCCATCTGCAAGGTCGAGGAGATAGG
>JAJFHW010000174.1 GCA_021775385.1 Hyphomicrobiales bacterium
AATGCTTCAAGACAAGATGCCCGCTTAGACCAGAAAATAGTTGAAAAGAAATTACAGGCAGAAAAGCGCTTAGAAGAACAACGCGCTGATGAAGCAAATGACAAAAAAGATTTAAACGAAAAACAAACAGCTAAGACCCAACACTCCGTTGAAAACACTGGAAGTATCAATAACAAAGAACAACACTTAACTGAAAAAACTTCGCAAAACGATGAAACAGCGAATCTTGATGCCAATCAAGAAGTAAGCAACACTGAAAAGACAACAAACAGCTTCGAAGCTGAAACACAAACAATCACTGAGACTATTGAGACACCAAACAACATTGAAGAACTGCAATCATTGGCGGATGCAAGTAAAGCTGAAGAAAATACATCCATAGAAAACCCTGCAATTCTAAATACAATAACAGAAGACCTTACAAGCAAAACCAATGCAGATGAAAAAGGCCTGCTTGCAAATTCGGCAGCACTTACTAACCAACAAGATGGGCAATCTCCAACTGTTAAAACAGGTCAACCTATTGATGGGACAAACGCAAAAACACCTCCTCACCTGGAAAGCTCCCTAGGTCAGGACAATGACGGACAAGGTGACAAGAGCGGCGAAGGGCAAAAAGGGCAAACATCAGAAAACCAAACCCAATTCAACAAACCAAAATCAGATCTTTTCGCCCCTAAAGAGGGAACTTTTAGTCAAAACAATCAAGCTCAAACCAATAACGCCCCCATTTTGGCCTCAACACCATTAACGGATCAATTCACAAAAGCGCAAAACATCAAGACTACAGGTCCTGAGCTCACTCAATTGATTTCAACTGACAAAACTGCCGATACAGCCACATCCATTGGAACGAATGTTGATGTGAAACAATCAAGTCCAGCTACCCAATTACGGGCAGCTGGATACACAAGCCCAACCCAATCTGTTGCCATTCAAATTGCCGCAAAAGCCCAAAACGGAGCTCAGCAATTTGAAATTCGCCTCAATCCACCTGAATTAGGACGCGTTGATGTCCGTTTGGAATTCACAAAAGAAGGACAGGTCACAACGCATCTCATCGTTGAACGTCCTGAAACATTAGACTTGCTTTCAAAAGACGCCCGACAACTTGAAAAAGCACTCGGCGACGCAGGTGTAAATATTGAAAATGAAGGTCTAACATTTTCCTTACAAGATCAACAAAGCCAAGGAAGCAACCCTCAAGATCAAAACGATCAATTTTCAAACAACAACCAATTTGAAAACGAAGACACAAGCACACCAATAGAGCCCGAAACAATTTACCGCCAACTAACCGCAACTAACGGCTTAGATATGAGCGTTTAAACTAAATTAGAGATTAGAGAGTAAAAGCCATGCCATCAATTAATCCATTATCTGCCCTATCAAACATAGGCGCCGCAACAGACTCACAATCAACAATCGCGACCAGTTTTGATACGTTTTTAACGCTTTTAACAACACAGTTACAAAATCAAAACCCGCTTGAACCACTCGACGCGAATGAATTCACACAACAACTGGTGCAATTCAGTGAAGTAGAACAAACAATTAAATCAAATGAAAACCTTGAAAGCCTCTTAAAATTGCAAGCAGCGACAGCTGTAACTAATTCAGTTTCTTACATTGGGAAAACTGTCGAATTATCAGAGGCAACTCAAGAATTAACAAACAACTCCGCCAGTTGGCCAATTGAGGCAGCAAATTCATCCGATAAAGCAACTTTCACAGTCAGTGATGCAGATGGTAACGTTGTTTTCTCTGAACAAAAGGCAATCTCATCGGGAAGCTCAGAATACACTTGGGACGGAAGAACAAATACAGGTTCAATCGCTCCAAAAGGAAATTATTCGCTTTCAATTTCAGCGAAAAATTCTGAAGGCGTCACAATAGACACCAACGTAGCCACCCGAGAAGGCACAGTAACAGGCATCGATATGAGCAGTGACACTTTATATCTCCTAATAGGCGACGATAAAGTGAAAATTGAAAATGTTAGCTCCATCAAGCAGGGAACTGTTAACTAATTTATAGTTTACTAACCAGTGCGGATGGTGTGTGGGCATCTAAAGCACCTTAACAAACTAAGGACTGATTAAGAGGTTTAATCAGATCAAAGACGATTTTTTAATCATTATTCGCAAAAACACCTCTAGTTTTGAAAAACTAGAGGGCCAGAAGTTTAAGAATTAATAATTTACAAACGCCATGCAGTAAAATGGCACATCACTTGCAGTTGTATTCATTATATAACTTAGCGTGATCTTAACCCGGCTGGGTTATGGTACTCATTGAAGTACATAGTATTAATTGGGTCAGAGTATAGTAGAGTAGAGTAAAATGACCGATCATGGATTTAGACCACGAGCCCGCTTTGTCATCGGCCCCGACGGGAGCCCGTTAACAGTAGCTGACTTACCACCAAAAACCACCAAACGTTGGGTAATTCGTAGAAAAGCTGAAGTTGTTGCTGCCGTGCGCGGTGGCCTCTTAAGCCTTGAAGAAGCCTGCGAGCGATACAAACTAACCGTTGAAGAGTTCTTAAGTTGGCAAAAGTCAATTGATCGTCACGGTTTGGCTGGCTTGCGAGCAACCCGAGTTCAGGATTACCGTGGCGCTTAGTGCGGTTGCAAGAGAACATCTAAAACGCAGCTGATAAATCACAGTTGCTTCTTAACAGATACCTTGTAAGCAAACCAAAGCACCACAAAAAACTAGAACGCACTTCTTAAGTTTATTAAAAAGAACATGTCCTAGTTTAAGCCATCATTCTGATACAAAACAGTTTTAAAACAATTCACAGTTTTTTTTCTGTTTCAAAAACAAACGCTGTACCATCTGGTGCAGCGTTTTTTGTCGTTTTCAACCTCCAAAAACGAACTCCCCTCTCAACTTTAGTCACAATATTAAAATTTATAGGCAATTTTTGCCGATAAAATACAAAACTTTAAACTCTGTTTAACTATTAGTGGGTAAAAATTGCCTAGAGGGAATCATGTTACATAGTTTATTGCGTTTAAACGTGCGGAGCCCTGCGTCGTACAACCATTATTAATGTGTGGAGCAAGCCAGTCTGATGAGTGAGAATGTATCTATTGGTAACATTGAAATTAATAACAACAATAACATCGTTAGTTTTTTACAGTCTTTAGGGATAGCAAGAGTAGCAGCAATGGCAACAGTTGCTGTTGGTATGATTGGGTTCTTCATATTTTTAATGACGCGGTTTAATCAACCACACTTAACGGTCCTTTATTCTGACCTTGAGTTCAAAGATTCAATCGAAATTGTCAAAAAACTGGAAGGGTTAAATGTCCCTCACAAAATTAAAGGCGACGGGGCTATAATCCTGGTCCCTAAAGATCAGGTTTTAAAATTACGGCTCACTATGGCTGAAGAAGGTTTGCCTGCCGGCGGCACTGTTGGGTACGAAATTTTCGATAAAAGCAACACTCTCGGCGCAACCAATTTCGTTCAAAACATCAATCACCTGAGAGCCATCGAAGGTGAGTTATCAAGAACAATTAAAGCTCTTAATCAAGTCCAGCAGGCTCGTGTTCATTTAGTGCTGCCAAAAAGAAAACTTTTTGCCAGAGATAAAGCGAAAGCCTCAGCCTCTATTATTATAAAATCAAGAGGTGAACTAGATCGCGGCCAAATCAGAGCTATTCAACATCTGGTAGCCTCAGCAGTTGAAAATTTAAGCCCTAGCCAGGTTTCTATCGTTGACGAAACCGGTCGCCTCCTTGCCTCAGGCCTAAACCAAGGCCAAGGTCCAATGGCACAAGAAGTTGCCCAGCGCACACAAACTTACGAGCTCCGATTAACAAGAGAGTTAGAAGAAATTGTTGGCCGGATCGTAGGGGATGGTCATGTACGCATCCGTGTGAATGCTGAGATGGACTATA
This sequence comes from Hyphomicrobiales bacterium, assembly GCA_021775385.1. GTDB lineage: Bacteria > Pseudomonadota > Alphaproteobacteria > Rhizobiales > HXMU1428-3 > HXMU1428-3. Next base: position 3,912 of record JAJFHW010000174.1, read on the forward strand.
ACCGTGTCACTAAATCATCTGAAATATATGACCCGGATGGAAAAGTTGTTCGTTCATCAAATACAAGAGAAGAAACCTCATCATCCTCTCAACCAACCGGCGATAAATCCGTAACCGTTGGTAATGATCTTCCAGATGCTAATGCTGATAAAGGCGATAAAGGTAATGCCAAAGAAGATCAGGCAAAAAACCAAGAAGTCATCAACTATGAAATTTCAAAAACAAACCAGACAGAAATCATAGAAGGCGGTCGCATAAAAAGACTGTCCGTCGCCGTTTTGGTTGATGGTGTTTATACAAAAGTTGCTGATGGCAAATCAACCTATGCACCTCGTGAAAAGGTTGAACTTGAAGAAATCGCCGACCTTGTCCGCTCGGCCATTGGTTTTGATAAACAACGCGGTGACTTGATCAATGTAACCTACCTAATATTTGCTAAGTGCGTAAATCTAAATCTTGATGATGCAGCCGTAGCTTCATTGTTTGACTTTACCAAAGCTGATTATTTCTACATTGCTGAACTCTTCATAACTTTGTTTATTTCTCTGTTTTTCATTCTCTTTGTCATTCGCCCCTTGGTAAAAAGAGTGTTGGAGCCAGAGAAAAATGACATCGTAATAGATCTAGTCGAACATCTCGGCGAAGCTCAAAGAGCCAATGACAATCCAGTTGAACTAGATCCAGAAAAACTCAACACATTAGAGCAAGTAGAAGACCAACTAAATGAAAACAAAACAGCTCAGACCATTCAGGACGCTAAACAAAATGGAGAAATCCAAGCTGAAGCTATCAGACAAATAGGAACACTCGTCGAAAACAACCCACGAGAAGCAACAAGCGTCATCCGTAATTGGGTTGATGAAGAAAAAGCAGCGTAAAGGAGAAGAGCAATGGCCGAAACAATGACAATACCGGAAACATCATCTGCCCTTCCAATAGCTTCACAAGCTTCAGGACTCGCCTCAGACACACTAAACGGAGAAGAACGCGCAGCTATCTTATTGCTCGCCTTAGGCAAAGACTATGGCGAACCTATTTGGGAATCCCTTGAAGACGATGAGATCGCTGAAATATCAATCGCCATGTCAAAACTCGGAAAGGTCACAACAGACCAGGTTGAAGAAATTTTAGCGCGCTTTATTTCAGATATGTCAATTTCTGGCGCTGTGATGGGCAACTTTGAATCAACAGAAAGCCTCCTCAAACAAATCTTGCCAGAAGATCGAGTTAACCTGATTATGGAAGGCATCCGTGGTCCAGCTGGCCGTAACATGTGGGAAAAGCTCTCAAATGTGCAAGCCCACATCCTTGCCAACTATTTAAAGAATGAATACCCACAAACCATTGCCGTGATTTTATCCAAAATTTCTTCTGAACATGCCGCTAGGGTACTTGGCTTATTGCCAGATGATTTCTCGATGGAAGTTATCCAACGGATGCTCGCAATGGAGGCTGTACAAAAAGAAATTCTTGAAAAAATTGAACAAACTCTCCGTAAAGAATTTATCTCCAATCTTTCAAGTACAAATCAAACAGATGCTCATGAAACTATGGCAAGCATTTTCAACAACTTCGATCGTCAAACAGAAGCTCTCTTCATGGGCAAATTGGAAGAAGTTGACCGTGACGCAGCTGAGCGCATTAAAAACTTAATGTTCACATTCGATGATTTAGGCACTCTCAATTCTTCAAGCATACAAGCACTGCTAAGAGAAGTTGAAAAAGATGTCTTAGCCCTTGCCATGAAAGGCACTTCAGAAAAAATTAAAGGGTTTTTCCTTGCAAACATGTCCAAGAGAGCCGCTGAAATGCTCGTTGATGATTTAGAAAATATGGGCCCTGTGCGTTTAAGTGATGTGGATGAAGCTCAGGCAAAAATGATCAGTAAAGCAAAAGACTTAGAAGCTTCTGGTGACATTCAGATCACCAAAGGTGACGATGAAGATGAGTTTATTTAGATGAAAAGCGAACAAATGTCAGCACCGCAAAAATACATGTTCGACAATTCATTCGATAACAAGATCGATGTTATCGACCCCTTGGTCGAGCTCAAAGCACGCTTTGAAGAAAAGATAAAAAAGGCAAAAGCTGAAGCCTTTGCTGAAGGTCGTCTTGCAGGTGAAAAAGAGGCATTAGCAACAATAGAAAATCAAACAAAAGACGCCCTTGAAAAAATAGCCAATCAAGAACAAAAAATACAAAAAGACTTTGAAGAAGAGCTAACAAAATTAGAATCTAAAGCAATTGAATTTGGAATAGCAGCCGGCACAACACTCGCAGGCGACCTCATTAGTAAAGAGCCAATGTCGTTGATTGAAAAATTCTTCAAAGAGGCGTTTGAAATAGTGCGCGGCGTCCCTCATTTAACGGCAAGAATAAATCCAACCCTTGCTCAACAAACAAAAGAAGCTAGCAAAGTTTGGATAAGTGAAAGCGGATATACCGGTGACTTAGAAATAATTGAAGATGCAAATTTAAAAGAGTGTGATGTTGCTATCACTTGGAAAGACGGAGGCATTTCTCAAAATGTTGATGAAATCATGAATTCAATCAAATCTGCATTGAATAATTTTTTCGCATCAAAAGAAATAGCAAACGGCGGACAAAACGTTCCAGTTTTACCAATAGAACAAGTCGCAACAACACCAATTGAACCTTTAAACAAAAGTGAGAACTCATCATGAGTGAAGATCAAGAAAAAAAAGATGATCTTGAGCTAACAGATTTCTCTGAAAATGCCTCAGATAGCGGAGAAAGTACAGAAGTCAGTACTGGACCAAAACAAGTCGAAGACCTCCAAGCCGTATTTGACGTGCCTGTTAAAATTTCCGCAGTTCTTGGACGTACAAATTTAGAAATCTCAGATCTGTTAGATCTCGATGAAGGGGACGTCATTGAACTTGACAGAAAAGTCGGTGAAGCAATTGACCTTTATGTAAACAACCGTCTGGTCGCTCGCGGCGAAGTTGTACTTGTTGATGAAAAGCTCGGTGTCACTATGACCGAAATTATCTCTACGAAAAAAGATTAAATTATAAAATAAACAGGCCCCTTAAAGGAGCAACATTATGCGTCTAACAATCATAGGAAGTCTTAGCGGCAACCTTAGTACAGCCACCAAAATTGCGATGCAAAGCGGGGCAAAAGTCACTCATGCTCAAACCATTGAAACGGCACTCAATGAGCTTCGCAATGGGCAAGGGGCCGACCTCATTATGATTGAGGATAGCTTTGACATTAGAGAGTTAGTCGAACGCCTTGAAGCCGAACATATCCATATCTCAGTTGTTGCTTGCGGAAGCGGGGAAAACACAAGAGCCGCCGTAGAAGCCATTCAAGCTGGCGCCAAAGAATACATCCCCCTTCCACCAGACCCGGAATTAATCGCAGCAATTCTAACCGCCGTCTCAAGAGATCAAAAAGCAATGATCTATAGAGACCCGATCATGACTAAAGTCATTGCTATGGCAGATCAGGTTGCCAATTCCGACGCAAGTATCCTTATCACAGGAGAATCCGGAACTGGTAAAGAAGTTATGGCTCGCCATGTCCACGAGCAATCAGCCAGAGCAAATAAAATATTCATTTCAGTGAATTGTGCGGCTATTCCAGAGAACTTACTGGAGTCTGAACTCTTCGGTCACGAAAAAGGCGCGTTCACAGGCGCTCTTCACCGCCGCATTGGTAAATTTGAAGAAGCCAATGGCGGCACCCTACTCCTAGATGAAATTTCAGAAATGGACGTGCGCCTACAAGCAAAACTATTGCGCGCTCTGCAAGAAAGAATAATCGACCGTGTTGGCGGCAGTAAACCTGTCCCTGTCGACATTCGCATCATAGCGACTTCAAACCGTAATTTAGCAGAAGCTGTTAAAGAAGGAACATTTAGAGAAGACTTGCTCTATCGTCTTAATGTCGTAAACCTAACCATTCCCCCGTTGCGCGAGAGAAAAGAAGACATCATCGCACTCGCATCGCATTTTGTTCAAAAATATACGCAAGCAAATGGCTTTGAGAGCAAAACCTTAAGCGAAGATGCCGTAAACGCGCTTTTATTAAATGAATGGCAAGGAAATGTCAGAGAATTAGAAAACACCATCCACCGTGCTGTGCTTCTATCAAATGGCTCAGAAATCAACTCAGATGTCATTCGCCCACCAGAAGCATTAACGAATTTAGCAAGTGAGCCAGCGGCAGCCGCCGCAGCGGCGGCAGAAGCAGTACAACAAAATCTTGTGGGTATGACTGTTGCAGAGGTTGAGCGAGATTTAATCTTGAATACACTAGACCATTGTATCGGCAACAGAACACACGCAGCAAATATTCTAGGGATCTCAATCAGAACACTTAGAAACAAACTTAAACAATATGGTGATGAAGGACTTGAAATCCCTCAACCTAATGAAACCCGCACCATCGCAACTTAAAAACATTCCGAGCGTTTGGCTCAAAACAGATACCTATTTTAGAATAACAGCCGTTCCTAACGGAAAACCACAGCTAAAAAAATGTAAGTGTAACTAAAAAACAGGGTTTACTGCACGAAGAGGGAATGTCGCCACTTCAACAGCGGCAGGACATGGCAGCACGAGCTACCCCGCGCAAGCGCCTCCCCTCGGAGGCCTATGAGCTTCAGCTCATAGAATAGCCGTGAGAGATAAAGTAAGCAACGAATGCATAGTGGGCATCTGAAACCGCCACTAAAACAGCCCGGTTGCGTAGTAGGCAACTGAAGCGCAAATAATCAGCGCGGTTGCTGGTGGGCAACTGAAGCGCAAACAAAAATGAAAGCATAAAATAAATTATGAGCGAAACAACGGTAATGAGCAGAATGAAAGGTCATGGCGATATCGGCCTGGCTCTTGGCATCATTGCAATTTTAGTCATGCTCATATTACCAATGCCCTCTTTTATGTTGGATATGGCCCTCGCCATATCAATTACGTTTTCAGTTCTTATTTTGATGACATCTCTCTTTATTCACACTCCTTTAGAATTTTCCTCTTTTCCAACAATCTTACTAATTGCCACCATGATGCGGTTGGCGTTAAACCTTGCCTCCACGCGTTTAATCCTAAGTCATGGCCATGAAGGAACAGATGCAGCCGGTCACGTGATTGAAGCTTTTGGTAATTTTGTCATGCAGGGCAATTTTATCATTGGTATTATTGTCTTTTCCATTCTTGTCCTTGTGAACTTTATAGTGATCACAAAAGGTTCTGGGCGTATCGCCGAAGTCGCAGCCCGCTTTACCTTAGACGCCATGCCAGGCAAACAAATGGCGATTGACGCTGATCTTTCAGCTGGCCTCATCAATGAAGAGCAAGCAAAAGAACGACGCCAGCGTCTTGAAAGTGAAAGTTCTTTCTTTGGCGCAATGGATGGTGCCTCTAAATTCGTAAGAGGAGACGCTGTTGCAGGTCTCTTAATCACCGTAATTAACATCGTTGGTGGTATCATTATTGGTGTGGGACAAAATGATCTCTCATTTGGTGATGCGGCACAGACATACACCCTTCTCACCATTGGTGATGGTTTGGTCAGCCAGGTTCCAGCTCTTATCGTATCAACAGCCGCTGGCCTCCTTGTTTCTAAAGCAGGTGTCGATGGAGCCGCAAACGTAGCGCTCGCAGAGCAACTTTCTGGCTATCCAAAAGCATTAGCCATGTCATCTGGCGTTATGTTTTTTATGTCAACTTTACCAGGCATTCCACTTGTACCATTTATATCCCTTGCCGCTGGCGCAGGGTTTTTGGCATGGCAGTCCAGTGGGGCCTTAAAGAAAAAGAAAGAAGAAGTCGCGCGCATGACAGCAGTGCAACAGATGGAAGCCGCCGCACCTCCAGCTGAAGAGCCCATAGCAAATGTTCTAAAAATTGATAGTTTACGTCTTGAGCTCGGCTACTCACTCATCCCAATGATCAAAGACGGCGCAGCTGATGGTGACAAATTAACAGAACAAATAAAAGCCCTACGCAGACAATTAGCAGCAGACATGGGGTTTGTAATGCCGTCCGTGCGTATTCTTGATGATGTTCACCTCGGGCCCAACAACTATATTATCAAAGTGAAAGAAGTCGCTTCTGGTGATGGAGAAATCTACCCTGGTCAATATCTTGTCATGGATCCATCTGGTCGTGATATCCAGATTTCTGGCATCACGACTATCGAGCCAACATTTGGCCTACCAGCAAAATGGATCACTCCAGAAAACCGTGATGATGCACAAATAAAAGGGTACACAGTGGTAGACCCGGTCACAGTTATTTCAACACACTTAACCGAAGTATTGAAAAACAACATGGCCGATCTACTCTCTTATACAGAGGTCAATGGCTTACTTGATAATCTGGATGCAAGTCAAAAACGCTTAATGGAAGATATTGTACCAGCCCAAATCAATATAACAGGCATACAACGGATCCTTCAAAACCTACTTAAAGAACGAGTATCAATCCGTGACCTTCCATCAATCCTTGAAGGTATTGCAGAAGCAACAGCCTTCACATCAAATGGACAAGCTATCACAGAGCATGTGAGGTCTCGCCTTGCCCGTCAAATTTCGGCATCTCATACCAATCATGATGGAACTTTAGCCATCATTTCTCTACATCCACAATGGGAACAAGAATTTGCTGAAACCATCATCGGTGACGGTGATGATCGCCAGCTAGCCATGGCACCAAGTAAACTACAGGATTTTATTCGCAATGTTGCAGCCGCTTTTGAAGAAGCATCCGCAAATGGAGATTATGCAGTCCTGCTAACAAGCCCAGCGGCTAGACCTTTTGTGCGCTCCATTGTCGAACGCTTCCGTCCACAAACCGTCGTCCTAAGCCAAAATGAAATACACCCAACAGCTAAAATAAGAACAGCAGCCCTCGTAGCCTCAGTAGAAGCTTAAACAGCAACAAATATCTAAAAACTTTATATTTCTGTTTTTAAAAGTTAGTATGTCTAGCATTAAAACATAGAAATGAATTCAGGATATTCAAAACAGTCTTGTATAAGCAATCGTCTTAAAACCGGGGAGCCGTTTTAAAAGTATGGGATGCTGCGTCAGATACTGAAGCGCAAATAAAAAAGAAACGCTAGAACAAGCTTCGAAATCATTTCTTTAAATTAACAAATAAGAGGAATGACCTAGTGTCTGCTTATCTCAGATTGTTAAACTCTCTTAGAAACCAGGAATTGGTTCATAAAAGATTTCATGAATTTGCCCACCAAGCAAACAAATCACTAATAGATTATCTTTTCCCACCAGTTTGCCTAAACTGCTTAACCTCATTAGAAGTCCCCCACAAAGTCTGCCCTGACTGCTGGCAAAATATAGATTTCTTAATTGCCCCTTTATGCGAAGTGAAAGGCACACCATTTCCATTTGATTTAGAGCCAGGTACCATCTCAGCAACGGCTTTAAAAAACCCTCCTCATTATGATAAGGCAAGAGGAGTAGCCACTTATGAAGGCACGATGAAGGAGCTAATACATAAATTAAAATATAATGACCGCCACGAACTCTTAAATTTATTAGTAGCTTGGATGAAGACAGCTGGAATAGAACTCATTCAACAAAGTGATTTAATCATTCCAATCCCATTATATAAATCACGCCAATGGGAAAGACGGTTTAATCAATCAGCTTTACTAGCAAAACGGTTAAGTGAACAAAGTAACATTCCTTATGAGTGCTCTATACTACTTAGAAAAAAGAAAACACGCTCCCAAGTCGGTCTCACCTCTAAAGAGAGATACCAAAATCTCAAAAATGCATTTGTCATTGAAGAAACCAAAAAGAACAAATTAGAGGGTAAATCAATACTTGTAATAGATGATGTAATAACAACCGGAGCAACTATAAATTCTGCAGCTATCGCACTAAAAAAATCAGGTGCAAAGTCAGTAAATATACTAAGTCTCGCAATCGTGACCAATAGTAACAATCAATTTATTTAGCAAATAAAAGAAGCATGCTAATTATTTTCTTATTAAACAAATCAAGTCAAATCAATTTATATTCATTAAAATCAGTTGACTAAGCTATAATAAATACAAATATTAACGAATTAGAGTCTTATTAGAGTTTACAAACTTGTATTGAAAAATTATTTTCAATACCTACTTAAAAAACTAGAAGTCAGACTTGCAAAGTCTTATTCATATTAATATAAGAACAAGCATTATAAAATAGATATTAACAATACAATTTGCTAATATGTAATATAAATCAAAATGCATATAATTTATATATTTAAAAGATACTAGAAAATACTGATATTAAAACTTTAATTTTTTTATTACTTAAAAAAACAATTTATTGCCCATATATTAGGGCTACCAAAGCCAAATATATAATTGGCAATATAAAGGAGTTTTCAAACAATGGATCAAGAAAAAAATAATGTTGCTGTCGTGGAACTCACGGCCGATATTGTTGCTGCATATGTCAGTAACAACTCAGTTGTAGCAACAGATGTACCTTCCTTAATTGCAGACGTATTTGATGCGCTAAGTAAAGCAGCTCGCGTCAGCCCAGGAAGCACTCTTGAAGATCTAAAGCCTGCGGTTCCAGTAAAGAAGTCCATCACACCAGACTTTCTTGTCTGTCTTGAAGATGGCAAAAAGTTTAAATCATTAAAACGCCACCTAAGAACACATTACAATCTCTCCCCTGAAGAATATCGTGAAAAGTGGAGCCTCCCACATGATTACCCTATGGTTGCACCAAATTACGCAGCCGCACGTTCTCGCCTCGCTAAAAAAATGGGTCTTGGCCAAAGAGCAGTGTAAGTAAATCATCTATTCCTCATTATTAATTTAGATAAAAACCTCACTAACCGAGTTAGTGAGGTTTTTTTATAAAAAAATTTTTGAATCTTATCAGGCACTTAATTCTCTCTAACATCGAAATGAGAACGTTTGTTCTCTTTTGTTCTTTACATGTTCTCATTTTGCAGGTAAAAAATAAGAACATTAAGAGAACTTAGGAGTCGGAATAATGAGAAAAGAAGCTGAAATTCTATCACATCAACTAGCCCCAAACGCAGTATTGTCATTGTTAGACGAATCTTCTGCTCCTCTAGCAACTCATATAACAATACCAACCGGCGCTTCGGTAAACTCTTCAGTTACTGATAACTCAACTATGACAGAATTTTCGAATTCTCTTAAGTCACTAGAACTAACAATTTCCCCCACATCATCCACTCAACCATCGCAACAAAAGGTAACTGAATTAAATTTTGGAACACCACAAATAGATTTGTCTCTCCCAGAAGGTACACTTTCTAAAGATGGCCTCCACGAATTTAATCCAAAACACTTTAGAGACCAGGACCTAGCGTTCAAAACCGCCTTAACATTGGCCGCTCGTGAGATCACGACTTCAGAAACAAAACCTATTTTCTGCTTTTTAACTGAAGATCAATCAAACCTTATTAAATGGCTCTCAAGTAAAGAAATTTCTAAACTAGGGCTCACAAAAGAAAATCTGATTGTTATCACAGCCAAACATACTGACGATTTATTATGGGCTATGGAAGAAACCTTACATACTGTAGATGCAGTGGCTCTGGTTGCTCACTTTACATTGTTAAGCAATATCTCTGCTCAAAGATTATCATTCGCCTCTCAATCAAACAAAATCCCTTGCCTATTGATTTGCAATCATAAAATTGATGGCCCAAACCATACAAAATCAAAATGGACTGTTTGGAATGAAAATGAAGAAGAAAACGACGAAAGTACTCAAATCCTCCAGGATGGTAAAATTGGCCTCTCTTTAAGTCAGATCAAAAATGAAAAACAAAACGCAAATTGGATCATCAAGTGGCAAGCTGAAAAAGGACGGTTTACTGCATCTTCAAAAGAAACATTAACCTCTCAAAGTACAAAAATTCATTAGGATCTAGAAGCATGTTTCGCATAAACAGATGTTATGTGAGCATCTGAAGCTTAAAAAAAAAGGACGCTTTGTGCCGGTTGCTAGCGGGCAACTGAAGGCACACTAAAAAGGGCATCTAAAGCTTAAATACAATATGCTATAGATCTAAAACCAGCTACATCCCCTCTTTCCAACTTTGTTTCCCCCAATCTGAGGACAATGCCCCTGCGTGGAAAGAGGGGATGTTTTTTTAGCTTTAATTTTCTTTTTAGGCTCAATATCTTAAAATATATATAAGTTTTAACCTATATATATTTTAAGGACACGGGCAGGTACTTTAAAACTTCTCACCCCTTATATTGACACAGTTAAATTATTTAACTTATAAAGTAGGAATAGCTTTTGAGAAAACCGGCTTAGAGCCGGATATTTTAACAACTAACATATGCTCAATATGAGTATAAGTTAGG
>JAJFHW010000175.1 GCA_021775385.1 Hyphomicrobiales bacterium
GCAGCGCGGTTGCTGGTGGGCAACCTGAAGCGCCACTAAAAAGAATAGCCGTGAGAGAAAACATAAGAGAGAAAACAAAAATTCACCATACGAAGAAGGAGTGATGCCTTTTCGGCATCAGGACATGGCAAGCTCGCTTGCCCGGCGCAAGCGCCGCCCTTCGGAGGCCTTCTGCGAGAGCAGAAGAATAGCCGTGAGAGAAAACAAACCCTATCACTCTCGGTGATAGGGATGCCCAGACCAGATGGTCAGAGCGCGATAAAGCTGCTCAATTAAAAAGACGCGAGCTAGTCCATGAGGCAAAGTCATTGGTGAGAGAGATAATTTCATAGAAGACTGCTTTAAAAGTTCAGCACCATGTCCATCCGGACCACCAAGTGCAAAGCATAAAGAGCTATGCCCTTCATCTCTCTTAAGTTGCAGTAGTTTAGAAAACTCTGTCGTAGAAAAGGTCTTACCCCTTTCATCTAGTGCAACGAGAAAAGCCCCTTTTGGTAATGAAGCAAGCAAACGGCTTGCTTCATCAGATTTTCTTGTTTTTATATCCTGAGATTTCGCTTCAGTAAATTCAGTTAACTGAATGGATTTGATACCGAGTGAAGGACCAGACTTAGCTATTCGCTCCACATAACGTGACTGAAGCTTCAACTCGGCCTCTTGTTTCAAGCGACCAATAGCTAAAATATCAAATTGCATCATGGGTCTTAGCCAAGCATCAGGTTTGTTAAAGGGCAGGGATTGTCTGAGTTACACCTTAGGAGCCAGAACCATCTTCAAAATCAAAACCTGTATTATCTTCAGGACGCGCAGCAAGCCACATTTTCTCAATGTTGTAAAACTCTCGTACCTCAGGTCTAAAAATATGAACAATAATACTGCCAGCATCAACAAGAACCCAATCATTGGAATCTGTGCCTTCAACACGAGGGCGACCAAAACCTGCTTCTCTTAACTGTTTAGCTAGTTTGTCAGCAATAGAGGCAACATGACGGTGAGAGCGACCAGAAGCCACAATCATATAATCCCCAAGAGATGACTTACCCTCAAGGTCAATAGTAACAATATCTTCAGCTTTGCCATCTTCAAGACTATCAATAGTCTTTGCCAATAGGTCTCTTGCTTCTTCCTTTGAAACGGCTAGGGGTGACGCAGTTTTATTCATCAAGACTGCATCCTCTGTGCTTGTGTACATGCTATTCCATATGTCCTTTTAGAGCGTGTTGCGCAAAAGTGGGTTCCGGTATTGCGAGAAACAACTCGCTTAAACAAAAGTTTAGTGCACGCTACTGAATCCCAAAAAAAGCAACATACGCTAGGCATTAATGAGTGAGGGGAAATTATGTGTGGAGATTGCACATTACTTTCCAATTTGAGGGTTAAAAGATAAGTCTTAAGCCTCAAAAAGAGATCAAAAATGTATAATTTATGGGTATTAACCTCAAAAATTCGATGTTTGATGTGCAAGTTTGCAAAAATCCCCGAAATAAGTTCAATCAGCGATGAATTCACGAAATTTGAAAGAATATATGCAAATTTAAAAATGCGATTAACTCTTTAATCCGTCCGTTTTCATCTCTATCTCAACTAACATAATCTGTTCCAAAATGGATTTCTAGTCAGACTAGCCCGCTAAGATGAACGACATAATACTTCAGAGAGTGATTTGCAGCAAGCTTTTCAATGAATATGCTCAAAAATTGCTTTAATAAGCTTAAAATGGGTTAAAATGGACCTGTATCCCAAGAAAAATGCCTCAAATCTTATTAGCCCCTAACCATTCCTCAGATCAGTCGAGGAAAGGTGGGAGAGTGGAATAGTAATAAATTGCCATGCAGGTGGGGTTTGATGAGCTAAACGAATAGCATTCATTTTTGTGATGCGGGATTGAGAAAAGGTTTGAGCCGCTGGACTTGAAAGCGCTTTCATCATGTATCCTGGCCGGTCAAAAACAGCGATTGGCATCGTATGAAAAATGGTGCGCCATTTTTGCCATTTATGAAAAGAAGCTAGATTATCAGCCCCCATTAACCAAACAAAATCAACAGCACTGAAACGCCGTTTTAAAAAACGCAATGTATCAGCTGTATAGTTAGTTGGAAGGGCCGCTTCAAAAGCAGTGACATCAATACGAGGGTGAGCGCTAACGGCAACAGCTGCTTTAACTCGATCATTCAAAGCGGCAAGACCAGCGTTAGATTTAATCGGGTTACCAGGTGTAACCAGCCACCAAACACGGTCCAGTTCTAAAGTTTTCAAAGCCATGAGACTTAAATTGCGATGACCATCATGAGGTGGGTTGAATGACCCACCCAATATCCCAATTCGTTGACCACTTGCAATTTGCGGTGGGCGAACTGTGATGCTGCCAAAATTTGTTGCTGGTTGCGTTCTAGACATAGGCTTACTTTTTCTTTTAGACGGGTCTAATCTGGCCAGAACCACGCACAATATATTTAAAGCTTGTCAGTTGATCGACACCAACAGGCCCGCGCGCATGCATTTTTCCCGTAGCAATGCCAATTTCAGCGCCCATGCCAAATTCGCCGCCATCAGCAAATTGTGTTGAAGCATTATGCATCACAATGGCGCTATCGACTTTATTAAAAAAGGCATCAATCGCTAACGCGTCTTCAGCAATAATTGATTCAGTATGGTTCGAACTATGTTTAGCAATATGCTCAATCGCATCATCAACCCCGTCAACGAGACGAGCAGAAATTATGCTATCAAGATATTCAGTGTCCCAGTCCTCTGCCGTCGCTGCTTCAATCCGTTTATCAATGGCCTGCAGGCTTTCATCAGCTTTGATACGAGCTCCAGCATCAAGCAGGGCTAGTACCAGAGATTTGGTATGCTCTTCAGAAAAAGCTTTATCAATAAGCAAAGTCTCAGCCGCGCCGCAAACACCAGTACGACGCAGTTTAGCATTCACAGCTATGTCTTCGGCCATCTCTGCTTTGGCTGATTTATCAACATAGATATGACAGATACCTTCAAGGTGACTAAACACAGGAA
>JAJFHW010000176.1 GCA_021775385.1 Hyphomicrobiales bacterium
TGCCTCAGTTACTTGTTGCACCTGATGGGTTTATTAATGAGCCGTTTCAACCAGCAAGCTCTGTTGAAATGCTATCCCCACTACCGCGCAAGCCTTTTTACAACCTCAATCGTAGAGGACCGCATTTCTTGCGTGTGAGAGATGTCGGTGCAGGGTTAGAAGTTAATCGGCGTTCTAAACGCGTTAAAGGCCGCGAGATTTCAGCTCGTTCTTAGGGGCTAAATTCAATTACCTCCTGTTTTATCCTTTCATTTTTTACCCTCTCAAGGCGAGTGCCATCAGGTGATCAGCTGTAAATCCGATGAAAACTATAAGGCCAAAAATACCGTTTGATTTAAAGCGGTGAAGGCAATTATCTGCGTCATCTAATTTTAAGGTTCCGATTTGCCAGGAGGCATGTAGGGCAGCCATGCCGATGGCCGTGAAATAGATAAGCTGTGCGCCAATGAACATACCCACGCCATATAGCAGGATGATTGTGAGGCCATAGAAACCGATGAGCCAAGTTTGACTGTTTTCTCCAAATTTTAGAGCGGTTGATTTCATGCCAATGACCGCATCGTCTTCCTTGTCTTGGTGGGCATAGATTGTATCGAAGCCCATGGTCCAGGCGAATGCGGCGATGGTCATGAGGATTGCAGGGAGGTCAATTGTGCCTTTTATTGCAGTCCAGCCCATAAGACAGCCCCAGCTAAAGCAGAGGGATAACATGGCTTGCGGCCAATAGGTGATGCGTTTCATAAACGGATAGATCAAAATGGGAGCGAGGATGAAAACACCAAGACCTATAGTGAGATAATTAAACTGAAGTAAGATGAGGAGTGAGAGTGTGAGTAGAAGGGCTAGTACTTTCACCGCCGTTTTCACGCTGATGGCACCACTTGCAATTGGTCTTGATTTGGTTCGTGCGACTTGAGCGTCTATTTTTCTATCTGCAATATCATTGAATACGCAACCGGCGCTTCTTGTAAGAAATGCACCTAATAAAAAAAGAGCAAAAAGCAATAGCGGATGTGAGGCTAGAAAATTATTAAAAAGGGCTGGGGTTTGGTCTGCTGGTAGGCCTGGATAAAGGGAAAGTTCACTGCGATAAGCGGCAATGAGGCCCCAGAATGCTGGCCAGGCTAATAACCATGTGCCTATGGGCCGATCTAACCGTAGCAAGCGGATGAAGGGTTCTCTATTTTTTGGCAGTAAGTGGTGGGCTAATGTGTTTTTTTCACCATCATAGTTTTTTTCGTTTTGTTCCTGCTCGGTGTTAAGTGAGTTGTCGTCTATTTTTGTGGAAGAGTTTTGTTGATTTTCAACTGGATGTTTTGTGTTTGCCATTTATCAAGCTCTTCGTTACTTAGACTTATAGGGATTTAGGGTATTTTGTTCAGATATATCATAAGTTTCAGCATTTTGTAGTTAGCAATCTTTTGGTTTGTTGAATTATTTTTTAGATTTTGAGGTTTACTATGGCAAAGGGGCCTTCTACGCGGTTGTTTGTTGAGCATACATTGAGTGATGGTGCTGTCGTTTCGCTAGAAAAAGATCAATCTAACTATTTGCTTTCTGTCATGAGGTTAACAACCGGCGACCAAATCATTGTGTTTAATGGGGCCGATGGTGAGTGGCTGGCGGAGATAGATAAGAAAAGTAAACGAGTGGCTGATTTGCAGCTTGTTGAATTGATTCGTCCGCAAACACCTCCTCAAAAGCTTCATTATATATTTGCGCCTTTAAAACGAGCGCGCCTAGACTATATGGTACAAAAGGCAGTTGAGCTTGGTGTTTCACGGTTAACCCCTGTATTCACTGAGTTTACCAATGTTGACCGGGTTAATTTAGAGCGTATGAAGGCAAATGCTATTGAGGCGGCCGAGCAATGCGGCATTCTTTCAATACCGCAAATTGATAGTCCTGTTAAACTGCCTCATTTGATTAATGAATGGTCAGAGAATGAAGAAACTGACAAAAGACTAGTGTTTTGCGATGAAAGCCTGACTGCTGGAGGGCCTGTCGCGCAATTGACGGAAATTACGGAACCTTCACTAGCTGTTTTAATTGGGCCTGAAGGTGGATTTTCGGCTAGTGAGAGAGACTTGCTGGTTCGCCAAAGATTTGTTAAAGCAATTTCTTTAGGTCCTCGGATCATGCGGGCAGACACTGCGGCAGTTGCGGCTTTATCACTGGTGAATGCGGTGCTTGGTGATTGGCGTAATTGATTTTTTTATTTGACCTTTGTGGTGTTTGTGCCTGTTTGTATTAAGCACCTTAATTTTTATTCGGAACTTTATTCCCAATCTTGTAGGAGATTTATATGTCAAATAGCGTGGAACACTCTACGCCGCTAGAGACGCGAGATCAGTTAATTGCTGATTTGGCAGCTGGGATGAAGCCGAAGGATCAATGGCGCATAGGAACGGAACATGAAAAATTTCCGTTTTATCGGCATGATGTTTCACCTGTTTCTTATGAAGGGGAAAATGGTATTGGCGTTTTGCTTGATGAGTTGCTTGAAGGTGAGGGTAACTATGAAGGCATCTTTGAAGGTGATGTGATCATTGGCTTAAAACAGCCAAGCACATGTGGTAAATTTTCAGCAAATATTTCTCTTGAACCTGGAGGGCAGTTTGAGCTTTCTGGAGCTCCATTAAAAACCATTCATCAGACACGCAATGAAATTGGTCGGCATTTTGATGATGTGTCTCCAATTGCTGATGAAATGGGGATTGGTTTTTTAGGGCTTGGTTATTCTCCCAAATTTTCAGTTGATGATATTCCACATATGCCAAAAGGGCGCTATGGAATTATGCGGGACTATATGCCAAAGGTTGGCAAGTATGGTCTTAATATGATGCATAACTCCTGTACTGTACAGGTGAATTTGGATTTTGGTTCTGAAGCTGACATGGTCAAAAAATTCCGAGTTAGTTTGGCGTTGCAACCTCTAGCGACAGCGCTTTTTGGAAATTCAGTTCTTAAGGATGGGG
>JAJFHW010000177.1 GCA_021775385.1 Hyphomicrobiales bacterium
TTACTTTCCTCAGATTTTAAAAATTTTGCGCACATCATCGGAGAAAACGTTAAAGCAACAATGCCTGAGATAATTACAGATCCAGCGAGCGTTATGGCAAATTCTTGAAAGACTTGACCAATAGTGTCTTGGATAAAAGCAACGGGCGCAAAAACACTCGCCAAAGTACAGGTCATCGCCAAAATCGCAAACCCAATTTCTCGAGATCCTTTCTTGGCTGCCTCAAGAGGCTTAAGCCCCAATTCAATGTGCCGATGGATATTTTCCAAGACCACAATCGCATCATCAACAACCAACCCTACAGCCAAAACCATCGCCAAAAGCGTGATACTGTTAAGGGAGAGCCCAAAGATGCTCATCATGGCCATCACACCAATCAGGGACAGAGGAATTGTTAAAATAGGAATTAAGGCCGCACGCAAACTGCGGAGAAAAATAAGAACAATGAGGACTACCAAAATGATAGCTTCTAAAATAGCTCTCTGAATAGACCCCAAAGATTCTCTGATGAAATTGGATTTATCGAAATTAATCTCAAGCTTTACGCCTGCGGGCAAGGCCCGTTTAAGGTCTGGCATCATTTTACGAATTTCTTTGGAAATCTCCAAGGGGTTCCCATCACTGGCTTGAGTTACTGCGATAAGAACACCTGGCACACCGCGAACCTTTGTGATTAAAGCCTTTTCAGAGGATAATTTAACACTCGCTACGTCTTTCAGAAAAACCACAGACTTTTCTGTGGACTTTACAGGAATAGATTCAAAATCCTCTATAGATTGAAGGCTCAGATCAATTGTGATGGGGACTCTTTTTTGGTACCGCCCACCGGGTAGAGAAATGTTTTGTTCTTGTAATGCTGCATAAATTTTTTGGGCATCTAACTTGTGTTGGAGCATTTTATTACGGTCAATTGCCACTTCCATCGCATATTTCTCACCCCAAATTTGGATACGCGAGACACCCTTAATTGCCTTGAGAGAACTCGTAATATAGAGGTTTGCAAAGTGCGTCATATCCGCAAAGGAATAATCGTCAGATGTAAGCTCCAGATAAAAGAACCCTTCGTTATCAGAGTCTTTTGGTGCGATCTTGGGCTCTTTTGCTTCCTGAGGCAACAGATCACGTGCACGCGACAGATTATCCCTGATCAAGGCTTGTGCATCGGACATGGTAACAGATGGTTTAAATTTAAGATTTACAGAAATACGTCCGAACCTTGATACAGATGATATTGTATCTAGGCCTTCCATACCCGATAGGGATTCCTCCAACGGAGACGCCATTGTAGACTCAATGACCTCAGCACTGGCATTAGGATACTGAACAGTAACTTCAAAAGCTGGCATGACAACATCAGGGTATTCTCTGATCGTTAAAAGATTAAACGATAGGATTCCCACAATGAGAATTAATAGATTCAGAATCGTTGCCTGAACTGGGCGCTCAATGAAAAATGTTGGTAATTTCATCTATGAAGATTCCTTTTTCTCATCAACAGTCTTTTTTGGTAAATTAGACGCTTGCACAGATTTAGAGGGCCATAAAAATTCTTGTCCTTTTAAAATTACTTGGTCTCCTTCCTCAACCCCATCGAGAACCTCAACTCTATCTTCTGAAACCAAGCCAGTTTCAATGATTGCAAGCTCTACTTTGCCATCCACAATTTTAAAAATTTGTGACCTTCCTTTTTTAACAATAATTGCTCTTTTGGGGAGACTAAAGATGGATTCCTTTTTATCAACTTCAATATGAACATTTGAGACTGCCCCTAAGCAATCCTGAGCCTCTATCGGCATTGAAGCGCGTGCCATCCCCATTCCTGTCACAGGGTCCAAAATAGTCTGCACAGAAGTAATTCCTCCTTGGAATGCGCCACAAGAGACTTCTTGCTCAAGCTGAACTTTTGACACAATTGTTGAGGGCACATCAATGTCTACAACGAGACTAGAGACATCATAAAAGGCGACGATTTCATCCCCTTCTTTGACTGCTTGCCCATCCCGTGCCTTGAAGACACCAACGACACCATCATAAGGCGCAATAAAACGTGTATTGTTGTATTCTTTTAGAGTGCGCTCATAGTCGATTTCAGCTCTGAGCCATTCTTCATGAGCCTGGTCCACAGAGCGTTGACTTTTGTTTTTCGAACGCACCAATTTCTTCAGACGTTGGTAGTGTGTTTTAGACAGTTCTGCTTTTTCTTTTGTATAGGCGACCTGCTTTTTAAGTTCATCATTTTCGAGTTCAGCAATCAGCTTTCCCTTTGAGACAGAATCTCCTCCCTTGACAGAAAGTGGCGTTAAAATCCCTTTTCCATGAGCAATAAAAACTGTCTTTTGACGCGGGTTAATACGTCCTATCAGAATAACTTTTTTACTAAAAGGTCCCTTTTTGACAACTTCTACCTCAACGGCCTTAGGAGGCTCCTGAATCTGTGAAGTTGAGGGCCAGAATACATAGACCAGAACTGCAATCCCTGCAATTGCAGCAATTGGAAGATATTTTTTAAATTGCTGGACCATGTACATATCCCTTAGATGTTTTTTTGAAATCAGCCGTTTAGAATATTCTTTTACATATTCTTCAGGTACTTGACCTTTCCACCCTAGACGATTTAATGTCTGGATTATTCTTTTAAATACTTCAGACTTAAATTTTCTTTCCCAGAGTTGTCGCTCATTCCAAGTACCTGTTAAACCTTCTTCCCATATTGAAATACACGCATCACCAAATACAACTTTACCTTCTCTATCAATTCTAGC
>JAJFHW010000178.1 GCA_021775385.1 Hyphomicrobiales bacterium
GAAATGCTAGCAGCTTTCAAAAAAGCTTGGGGCGAAGTCGTAGCTGAAGAAAAAGACGAATTTTTCATTAAAGTTTTAACTGACATGAACAAGTTTCGTGATGGCTACAAACTATGGAAAGACAACGCGTTTCTTCCTCGCTAGAACTTGTTTCGTAAAACAAATGCCTCATCGGTTGCATAACCTTCAACCGATGAGGCATCAAAAAAGAGAGCATTTAAAGCTCAAAAAAACAAACTCGCTTAATTTAAAAATTAGCGCATATGGAATAATTCATACAAAACCACATGCCGTTAATCTCAAACAACCAGGTTCATCATAAATTTAAGATGAGAGAGCGGCAATTAAGATTTGCCGCTCTGAATGGTCTAAGGGTAACATATAAAAATAATAAAAATTTAAAAATCAATAATCGGATAAACCGAACAAGTGAGATCAAACTGAATTTGGGGAAGTAAAAATGGCAAATGAAATAAATATCACAGATGATCCAGTTGAAAAATATCAACAACTAGCAGAACATCCAGATACTGACAAAAGTTCATTTGCTCTCATCCTCGACAAATTCGTTAAATCCATTGGCCATGTTGTGATGTGGGCAAACGCTCTGCTCATAGCAGCCATCATAACCCAAGTCACACTTCGTTATTTCTTCGATATTAACTTCCCAAAACTTGATGAAATTCAGTGGCATTTTTATGCCCTCGTTACCATGATAGGTATTTCTTACGCCTTGGTGACAGATAGCCATGTACGTGTTGATATTCTCTACACTCCCTTAAGCCAAAAATCCAAAAGACTAATAGAGATCATAGGTATTTTAGCTCTTTTAACTCCCTTTATTTACCTAATGATCGACCAAGGTTTCGATTATTTCCAAAATAGTTACAGAGTAAATGAGCGATCTGACAGTCCAGTAGGTCTCCCCGCTCGCTGGGCATTAAAAGCCATTATACCTATCAGCTTTTGCTTGCTTGCTATCGGCGCTTTAGCTCGATTAATTCACGATACCCACGCCCTCTTCATTAATGACGCCAGCGAAAAAGTAGGCAAAGATTTAAGAGCCATTCTAATCGCATTTATCTTTTTTGCGGCTTTAGGTTATGGCCTCACTCATTTAGTTGAAAGCACAGAAGACAAACTAGTCATTTCAATGTTTATCACTTTTATCGCCCTACTCTTCTCAGGCTTCCCCGTCGCATGGGTCCTGGCTGGTGTAGGTGTTGGTTTTTGCGGTATCTCATACATGTTTGACAATGACATGATGAAATGGACAGGCCTTGAAAGCACACTCTCTGGCCTCGATTACCTAACCCTCGGCACGGTCGTAAACCGCACCTATTCAACTATGACAAGTGCTGTACTAGTTGCCTTGCCAATGTTCATTTTTATGGGGTTAATGCTAGATGAATCAGGTGTTGCTGAACGTTTGATGAAATCAATGCAAAAGCTTTTCGGCACAGTTCGCGGTGGCCTCGCAATCACGGTCGCTTTAATCGGCATTATCCTGGCGGCTTCCACCGGCATCATTGGCGCATCTGTTGTGCTCCTTGGCGTACTCTCACTTCCAACCATGATGCAACAAAATTATTCTAAGTCCCTAGCAGCGGGTGTAGTTTCAGCCTCAGGAACTTTAGGCATACTGATTCCCCCCTCAATCATGCTCGTCATCATGGCCGATCAAATGACCCTTTCTGTTGGCGATGTCTTTATGGCTGCTGTGTTCCCAGGTTTCTTACTCGGCCTGCTATATTTAGGATATTTATTTATTTACGCTCAGCTAAACAAAACAGCCGCCCCCGTTCCTGCCGATGCTGTAAAACCTGATTGGAAGGCCGTCAAAGAATTGATGATCGCAATCATCCCAACATTGTTACTCATCCTCTCGGTTTTGGGGACAATCTTTGCAGGGATTACAACCCCAACTGAAGCTTCAGGAGTTGGTGCAATTGGCGCTACAATATTAGCCCTCGCTTATAGAAAACTCACATTTAGAAAACTTCACAACGTATTAAAATCAACATTCAACACAACAGCTTACATCTTTGCAATTTTCTTAGGCGCCACAGTGTTTTCTTTCGTTTTACGCGAGCTCGGTGGTGACCAACTCATTGAAAGCATGATCCACTCAACAGGATTGGGTGCCTATGGGACGGTCCTATTCATTCTATTTATCGTCTTCTTATTGGGCTTCGTACTTGATTGGATTGAAATCACCCTCATCATCTTGCCGTTAATGCGCCCGATCATCAGTGCCCTAACTTTAGATGTACCAGGCTTTGGTCTTGAAGATCCTCAAATCATTTGGTTTGTCATCCTTGTGGCTGTCACCCTGCAAACCTCATTCTTAACCCCCCCTGTTGGGTTTGCTCTCTTCTATTTAAAAGGGGTCGCTCCAAAGGAAATCACTCTTTGGGATATATACAGAGGTGTCATCCCATTCGTTATCCTACAATTGGTAGGTCTTGCAGTTGTATTCCTGTTCCCATCACTCGCGACTTGGCTGCCCTCGGTTGCTTATTAAAGCAGACGATCTCAAAGCCAATATTAAAAGGTCACTAATGAACAATAGAGAGCTCATAAATTCCTTCAAAAAAACTTTAGGAAAAAAGTACGTAATAACTAACGAAAAAAAAATGGAACGGTTTTGCAAGGGCTTTCGTTCTGGTGAAGGAAAAGCCATTGCAGTACTTCATCCTGGTACTCTATTAGAACAATGGCAAGTGATCAAAGCCTGTGTTGAAGCTGATAAAATAATCATCATGCAAGCTGCCAACACTGGCCTCACTGAAGGCTCAACACCAAACAATATTTATGACCGCGAAGTTGTCATCATCAGCACTAACAGGATGGATCAAATTCAAGTCTTAAATGAAGGCAAACAAATCTTAAGCTTTCCAGGTTCAACACTTTTCAAGCTTGAAAGAATATTAAAACCCTTTAACCGCCAACCTCATTCAGTCATTGGTTCATCTTCCATAGGTGCATCAATAATTGGCGGCGTTTGTAATAACTCAGGTGGTTCCCTTATTGAGCGCGGTGTGGCTTACACAGAACTCGCTCTCTTTGCTCAAATCACTGACGAAGGCGATCTGCAATTAGTAAATCATCTAGGAATTGAACTAGGCGATACACCTGAGGAAATTCTTACTCGCCTCGAAAAAGGAGACTACACTGAAGACGATGTACTCCATACAAACAAAAAAGCGTCAGATACTGAATATAAAGATCGCATAAGAAACATCGACGCTGAAACACCTGCAAGGTACAATGCCGATAAAAGTAAGCTCTATGAAGTAAGTGGTTGCGCTGGTAAACTCGCAGTCTTCTCAGTGCGCCTGGATACCTTTCCTAAAAACAAGTCAGAAGCCACATTCTACATCGGCACAAATACGCCTGAAGAACTCACTAAGCTTAGGCGCATAATCTTAGAGTCATTTAAAAACTTACCTGTATCAGCTGAATACTTACACAATGGAATTTTTGATCTTGCCAAAAAATATGGCAAAGACACTCTTATGATGATCAAATATTTAGGTACAGATTATCTGCCAATGTTCTTCGCGCTGAAAGGTACTGTCGATTCTCACTTGAACAAAGTTAATTTTTTACCCAAAAACTTAACTGACCATTTCATGCAGTTTGTTAGCGGACTTTGGCCTGAGATGTTGCCAAAATCCATTTTAAAATGGCGAGAAGACTATCAGCATCACCTCATGTTAAAAATGCATGGTGAAGGAATTGAAGAAGCTAGAGAATTTTTAAAATCCTTCTTTAATGAAAACACAGGTGATTATTTTGAGTGCACTCCCAAGGAAGCTAAGCTAGCAGCACTACACAGGTTTGCAGCAGCAGGCGCTCCAGTTCGCTACCAAGCCGTTCATCACAAAGAAGTAGAAGATGTAATAGCTCTAGATATTGCTCTAAAGCGAAATGATAAAAATTGGCAAGAAGTTTTGCCCAAAGAAATTACAGACAAACTTGTCCATATATTTTATTACGGCCACTTCATGTGCCATGTATTCCATCATGACTACATAGTAAAAAAAGGTGAAGACCCAAAAGAACTTAAAGCCAAAATGCTGGAATTGCTCAATGAAAAAGGAGCTGAATATCCAGCTGAACATAATGTTGGGCATATTTATAAAGCCAAACCCGATTTAGCAAATTTTTATAAATCAATAGACCCAACCAACAGCTTAAACCCGGGGCTTGGTAAAATGTCCAAAGCTAAAAATTACGCAAAAACACCGTAATCCTTACCAAACATCCCTGATGAACTCGCAGTTAGACCGCATTGATAGATAGGTGCCCACTCGAGTAAGACTTAAGCAAAAAGAAGACGACCAAAATGAAGGGTGTCACAATGACAGAGTTCAAAAAAATCCTCATTGCCAATCGCGGTGAAATTGCAATTCGTATTTTGCGCGCAGTAAACGAGCTAGGCAAAAAGACTGTCGCTATTTACGCAGAGGAAGACAAGTTGTCTCTTCATCGATTTAAAGCTGATGAAGCCTATAAAATTGGTGAAAATTTAGGCCCTGTTGCAGCCTATCTTTCAATAGATGAAATCATTCGTGTCGCCAAACTATCAGGTGCAGATGCCATTCACCCAGGCTACGGTCTCTTATCAGAAAACCCTGAACTTGTTGACGCATGCGAAGCTAATAACATCACTTTCATCGGTCCAAAAGCTGCCACCATGCGCGCTCTTGGAGACAAAGCAAGTGCTCGAAAAGTTGCTATGAAAGCTGGTGTGCCAGTTATTCCAGCAAGTGAAGTCCTAAGCGAAGACTTTGCTGAAGCCAAACAAGCGGCTAAAGAAATCGGTTACCCCATTATGCTAAAGGCAAGTTGGGGAGGCGGTGGCCGCGGCATGCGTCCTATTCAATCTGAAGACGAGCTTGAAGAAAAAATCAGAGAAGGCCGCAGAGAAGCTGAAGCCGCCTTTGGTAATGGCGAAGGTTACCTAGAAAAAATGATCCTGCGCGCCCGCCATGTTGAGGTGCAAATTCTAGGAGATACTCACGGGCAGATTTATCATCTTTTTGAACGTGATTGCTCCGTCCAGCGCCGCAATCAAAAGGTCGTTGAACGCGCCCCTGCTCCCTATCTCACTGAAGAACAAAGAGCTGAAATTTGCGAGCTTGGTTTAAAAATTTGCTCTCATGTTGGTTATGAGTGTGCCGGCACGGTAGAATTTCTCATGGATATGGAAACTGATAAGTTCTATTTCATCGAAGTAAATCCGCGAATTCAGGTCGAACATACAGTGACAGAAGAAGTCACAGGCATAGATATTGTCCGCGCTCAAATTCTAATCGCAGAAGGCAAAACCCTCAGTGAAGCAACAGGCAAAAACACACAAGATGACATCCGATTAAATGGCCACGCTCTACAATGCCGCGTAACAACAGAAGACCCACAAAATAACTTCATCCCGGATTACGGTAGAATTTCAGCCTACCGCTCAGCAACCGGCATGGGTATTCGCCTTGATGGCGGAACAGCCTACTCCGGTGGTGTCATTACAAGATATTATGACAGTCTACTGGGAAAAGTAACAGCCTGGGCCACGACCCCAGAAGCCACCATCGCCAGAATGGACCGCGCTTTACGCGAATTTCGCATCAGAGGTGTCTCAACCAACATCGCATTCGTTGAAAATTTGCTGCAACACCCAACATTTCTCTCAAATCAGTACACAACAAAATTTATCGACACGACGCCAGATCTTTTCAAACTCAAAAAACGAAAAGACAGAGCAACCAAGATACTAACTTACATTGCAGATATCACAGTCAATGGTCACCCTGAAACTGAAGACAGAGAAAAACCAGCCACGACTGTTAAAACGCCAAAAGCTCCAGTTCATGAACCAAGTGCACCGCCAGTAGGCACCAGAACCATGCTTGAAGCAGACGGGCCTGAGGCTATCGCCAATTGGTTATTAAACCAAAAGAAAGTTCTCATCACAGATACCACTATGCGAGATGGACACCAATCTCTCCTCGCAACCCGTATGCGATCATTCGATATGGTCAATATCGCAGAAACTTATTCAAAAACTCTGCCCGATTTATTCTCACTCGAGTGCTGGGGCGGCGCAACTTTTGATGTATCCTACCGTTTTTTACAAGAATGCCCCTGGCAACGGCTCCGTGACATTAGATCAGCCTGCCCCAACATCATGACACAAATGCTCTTACGCGCATCAAACGGAGTTGGTTATACAAATTATCCAGACAATATAGTGCAGTTTTTTGTCAAGCAAGCAGCCGAAACAGGCATCGACGTTTTCCGCGTTTTTGATAGTCTCAATTGGGTTGAAAATATGCGCGTTGCTATGGACGCCGTCTGTGAAGCCAACAAAATCTGTGAAGGCACCATTTGCTACACCGGTGATATTCTGGATCCAAACCGTGCGAAGTATGACATTAACTATTACGTCTCAATGGGCAAAGAACTGCAAGCCGCTGGCGCGCACATACTTGGTTTGAAAGACATGGCCGGTCTTTTAAAACCAGCCGCCGCTAAGATATTAATTAAGGCATTGAAAGAAGAAATTGGCTTACCTGTCCATTTCCACACTCATGACACCAGCGGTATCGCCGCCTCAACCATTCTAGCTAGCATTGATGCCGGCGTTGATGCAGTTGATGCAGCTATGGATCCATTCTCTGGCGCCACCTCCCAACCTTGCCTTGGCTCAATTGTCGAAGCCTTAAACCACACAGAGCGTGACACAGGTTTGAATATCAAATCTATTAGAGAGATCGCCCTTTACTGGGAGCAAGTCCGCACCCAATACACTGCCTTTGAAGCAGGCCTTCAAGCACCGGCCTCAGAAGTCTACCTACACGAAATGCCAGGTGGTCAATTTACAAATCTAAAAGCCCAAGCTCGTAGCCTCGGCCTAGAAGACCGCTGGCCAGAAATCGCCCAGACCTATGCAGACGTAAACCAAATGTTTGGCGATATTGTTAAAGTCACTCCATCTTCAAAAGTTGTTGGCGACATGGCATTATTAATGGTCAGTCAAGATATGACCCAAGCAGAAGTTGAAGACCCAACTATAGAAGTTGCGTTCCCTGATAGTGTCGTTGATATGATGAAAGGCAATTTGGGCCAACCACCTGGTGGTTTTCCTAAAGACTTACAAAGCAAAGTTTTAAAAGGGGAGCAACCTCTTCTAACTCGGCCAGGCGCTGATATGCCATCTATTGATTTAGAAAAAACCCGTAAAAAACTTTCGCAAGAATTAGAAGGTTTATCAATTGATGATGAGGATTTAAATGGCTATTTAATGTATCCAAAAGTCTTCCTCGACTATATGGGGCGCCACAGAAATTATGGCCCCGTGCGCACTTTGCCTACTCTAACTTTCTTTTACGGAATGAAGCCTGGTGAAGAAATAACAGCTGAAATTGCCCCAGGTAAAACCCTGGAAATCAGATTATTAGCCGTGGGTGAAACAAATGAAGATGGTGATGTAAAAGTCTTTTTTGAACTAAACGGACAACCTCGTGTGATACGTGTACCTAACAGAAAAGCAAAAGCAAGTGTTGCAGCAAGGCCAAAAGCCATTGAAGGAGATCCAAGTCACATCAGCGCACCAATGCCCGGCGTTATAGCCTCGTTAGCAGTATCAATCGGTCAAAAAATTAAAGCAGGAGACCTCCTGCTAACGATCGAAGCCATGAAAATGGAAACCGGAATTCACGCTGAAAATGACAGCACAATCAAAGCATTACACGTGAGTGCGGGCAGTCAAATTGATGCGAAAGATTTATTGATAGAGCTTGAGTAAATTAAATCACGAGTAAAAACAATTCTGCCTAGCTTTTGTTTTTACTCGTGATTTCTACCCATTAAATGGTCGGCCAAGTAACAAATCAATTGCCTCACGCACACTACCGCTTAGCACCCAATGCAAGCCAAAACTCGCTCCAACAAAGATTGAAAATAAAGCAATCATCGGCGAAAGCGCTAAAGTCGAAACACCAGAAATTCCCTGACCAATAGTACAGCCATGTGCGGTAATACCACCAGCTCCCATCGCCATAGCACCAAGCATATGACGCCGCATTTCACGCACCCCATCATAACTTTCAAAGCGCAGTTCATCGCACCAATACGCCATAATAAAAGAGCCAAGAAAAGTTCCTATTACCAAAGATACAGGAAAACTAATAGCTGAGCCACTATACGTCATAAGATAAATTAAACTATCACCAAGGGGCAAGACATAACTAATCGCCTGCACACGAACTTCATCAAACGGATCAGCCCCTAAAAATCCTGTTGTCCAAAACGCACCAACAACACAAAGTCCAATCAAACATCCAGCTGCCACATCTCGACCAGAGGAGCGAAAATCCTTATCTTTAAAACAAAAATATAAAAGAGAAAGTCCAAAAAACAACCCTATGCACAACCACAAAGTAGCGCTCTGAATGCCCAGCGCAGTCTCAAAAAAATGTGGCACACCTTGGCCTTTGATCGGGGAAAGTTCTATATCAAACCGGTCAATCAGTTCATTTCGAAAGATTGAGAATAATCCTCGTGCAGTCATATACCCAGAAACAGCAAGAATTAAAAAGTTACACAATGACTTAAGGTCACCACCCGCTGCTCGAATAATAACTCCATAACCACAAGTGCCAACCATTGCCATGCCCAAACCAAACAAGAGCCCACCAACAATAGCGCCAAGCAAACCAAACGCCGGGTCCAGATAAAACACCTGTTCTATGCGAGCTACATCAGAGTACAACAAAAGTTGCACGCCAATAGTGGCGACAGCTATAGCTAAAGCCCAAGCCCGCAAACGATCAGTTTTTCCAATTAAAATATAGTCTTCGACTGCTCCAAAAGTACAAAACCGAGCACGTCGTGCTGTGGCCCCCATAACAACGCCCAAAACCAAACCGCTTAAAATCAAGTATTCAGTCGTTGAAAAAAGTTCCATAAATCCTCAAATTTAAAATCTAAACTATGGGCAACCCGGCACGCCTTTACCATGCGTATCCTTACAATAAAGATTATAAAGAACAGCAATTACTTCAGAAGCTTCCTTGCTACCAAGCGAATAATAAATCGTTTGCCCCTCGCGCCGTGTAGTCACCAAATTATCAGCCCGCAATCTGGCAAGTTGCTGAGAAACAGCTGGTTGGCGCAAATTTAACAACGCTTCCAATTCACCTACCGACTTTTCACCCTCAGAAAGCATACACAAAATCATCAAACGTGTTTCTTGTGCCAATCCGCGCAAAAGATCACAAGCAGCTTTAGCGCTGTTTGACATACTTTCATGGCTTCCCTTTTCCATCAGGGTTTCATCAATATCCATAAGTAAAATCCTTAAAAAACCTCAAAATATAAACATACATACATTCAGCATATACATATTATATAGTATCATTCCTTTTTCAGCAAAACAGCACAAACGTGGTTAAGACTTAATGTACTTTTGTCTGAACAATTTTTTCAGTAGGCAGCTTATCTAAAATAAGCTCTAACCGCCCCCAAAAAAACGATTCCCCAGGATAACCCGTAATGCGACCAACTTCCACTCCCTTATTAACAACAATAAAAGTAGGAGAAAATGCAAGCTGTTTCAAGAAACGCAAGTCTTCCGGAAGTTTTTTATGCAAATCAACGCGGCGTAATGGCGCGATTTTTCCCGCAGACGTCTTATGATATATTGGACCGATCTCTTCATCCCACACTTGGCACCAATGACAGCCGCTGGATTCAACCATAATTAATTCAGCCGCGATTGCCTTCGCTCCACCTAGAGCACCTCCAAACATGAAAACTGCACAAAGGAGAAGAGCGAGGTATTTTAAAAAAATATAATTTTTCATTTAAGAAACTTAACGAAACTCACAAAAATATTCAACTGCACGAATATTAAAAATATAAATTATAAATGGGAACGGGGAAAATAAGTCGAAAACTTCACATTAATTTGATACAAACCTACTATTAAGTAGACATTGAAAGACCTCGATCCATCGACATTATGGCAGACTTAATACCAACAGAATACCGATTGAAAAATCTTATTATTCATATATGCGAATATAGCTATTGATATTTATCAAAAGCTATGTCATGTTGAATTTTAAGCGCTAATTCGGATAAAAAACCCTCCAATAAACCGAATAGCGCGTAAGGAGGGGGAGGAAAATTTAGATATGAAAAAAGCAATGCACACTATTGCTGTGTGTGCGCTCATCGGAGCCACAGCAGCGTCTAGCGCCATATCCATAAATGATGCTTCAGCAAATCCTGTAACACCAGATAAAGTAAAAGTCGTTGATGGAAAAATTAAAACTCCACTAACGAATAAACCTGGTAACGCTGCGGATGGAAAAAACTGGTTTGCTAATCGTAAGCTAGGTAATTGTCTTGCCTGTCATGTAAATCAAGATATGTCCAGTAAACCATTTCATGGGGAAATTGGACCCGCTGTTAATGCTGTAGCAACAAGATATTCACCAGCTCAATTAAGAGCAATCCTTGTCGATGCAAAATCAGTTTTTGGTGATCAAACCATTATGCCTGGCTTCTACAAAGTTGATCCAGGCCAGCGTGTCGCAAAAAAATTCAAAGGCAAAACCATCCTTTCAGGCCAGCAGGTCGAAGATATTATTGCCTATTTACTGACCCTTAAAAAATAAGGAACCTAAATAATGAAAGACTTATCACGCAGAGAAGTCATTGTTCTTGGCTCAACTGCAGCAGCAGCCATTATGGTAAGCCCGACAATGGCATTTGCAGAAGCCAAACCAGCCAAAGCACTCTTAGAAAAATTCACTGGTGGCAAATCTATTGCAACTGGCAAAATCAAACTCGAAATGCCTGAAATTGCTGAAAACGGAAATACAGTGCCTCTAACTTTCACTGTTGAAAGCCCAATGACAGAAAAAGATTACGTAAAGCGTGTGATCATCATTGCTGAAGGCAATCCACGCGCTGAAGTTGCAACATTCAATTTCTCTCATTTAAGCGGCGTCGCGAAAGCATCATCTCGCATGCGCTTAGCGAAAACCCAAAATGTAGTGGCTGTTGCTGAACTATCAGACGGTACATTCTACATGGCAAAAACAGAAGTGAAAGTAACGATCGGTGGTTGCGGCGGCTAAGGTTTAAACCTTAAGAGCCCCACGACAAATCAATAAGTTTTTATTGAAACGATTCTAATTGAAAGACTAAAGAACATGGCAAAATCAAAACCAAGAGTGAAAGCACCAAAGAGTGCCTCAAAGGGTGATATCGTCACTATCAAAACTCTTATCTCTCATATTATGGAAACAGGTCTGCGCAAAAACAAAAAAACCGGCAAGATCATTCCAAGACGGATCATCAACAAATTCCAAGCAAAATTCGAAGGCACTGAAATTTTCTCAGTCGATATAGATACAGCGATTTCAGCAAATCCATTTTTCCAATTCTCGATGAAAGCTGAAAAATCTGGTGAGTTTGAATTTATCTGGACAGATGACAACGGCGAAATTTACACAAAAAAATCAAAACTAACAGTAAGTTAAGCCAAGCACTGCAAAGCCAGGTTATCTAGAAATAAAAATCAAAGGCAATTCAAAATTAAGCACTGCTACTTTTGAATATGCCGGGGAGGAATATGATTATGAAAGGTACCGCAAAAACCAAAGCCCTTAGCGCTTTGTTTGCAGTTACAATGCTCTCAGCTACCAGCATCTTCTACATGCAGGTAGTAAAAGCCGGTGATAGCCTGAAAGATGATGGTTTGCCAAGCGGCATATCAAAAGTAAAGGTAAAACCTGCAACTGATGACGGCCCACTGGATGAGATCATCTCCGGTTGGCACTTCAGGTCAAAAGAAACGAAAAATTTGCAACAAGACGACTTTGAAAACCCAGGCTATCTTTGGGTCGAACAAGGTGAAGAACTGTGGGCTACAAAAGATGGTTCAAAAGGAAAGTCGTGCAAATCATGTCATGATGACCCCGCCAAATCCATGAAAGGTGTCGGAGCAAACATGCCGAAATGGGACGCTAAATTAAAACGCCCATTAACACTTGAACAACGCGTCAATACTTGTCGTACTCAAGGTTTAGGCGCAAAAGAATGGAAGTGGGAATCACGTGAAATGCTCTCAATGACAGCTTTCATCCGCAACCTGTCTCGTGGCATGCCAATGAATGTTCAAGCAGATGGCCCCATGAAACCATGGGTCGAAAAAGGTAAGAATATTTATTACACCCGCGTTGGGCAACTAAATATGTCGTGCTCAAATTGCCATGAAGATAATTACGGCAAAAACATTAGAGCAGACCATCTAAGCCAAGGACAATCAAATGGCTTCCCAACCTATCGTCTCAAATGGCAAAAAATAGGGTCCCTTCATCGTCGCTTTAAAGGCTGTATGAAAAACATCCGCGCGACCCCCTATAAACCTGGGTCAGATGAATTTGTCGCTTTGGAAATTTATCTATCCCAACGCGGTAAAGGTTTGGAAATCGAAACACCAGCTGTGCGCAACTAATTAAAACGAACTCCAATTGCGCAAGATTAGTTATGGGCTCAATAGAGCATGTTGCTCAAAATGGTCACCGGTTTTGCGAAAGACAATTCGCTTAAACCAAAATTTAGAGCATCTTTAAATTTCTCAAGCTGAGAAATGCTCTAAAGCTCATACCCTTATTTCACCCAAAACCGGGTTCAAAAAATCTCCTATTCGGTTTTGGGTGAAGTTTGATGAAAAATACTGGTAACGAAAATAGTATCGTAATGTTTCTGATGTGCTGAACTAAAGCCTCATTCATTCCGAAAAAAAAGGAACCCCAAATGATATCTCGTCGGGAATTCATGCAAGCAGCTGCTGCCCTAACAGCTATTTACGGCACAACAACCCCTTTGGGTTCTTTAAACGCCAAACAAAAAATAACAGAAGATGACCTCTTGGGGCTAAAACCTTATGGCAATGTCACTCTAGCTCACCTCACAGATATTCACGCACAACTTATGCCTGTATGGTTCAGAGAACCATCAATTAATTTAGGCGTGGGAGAAGCTGAAGGTAAGCCACCTCATCTCACAGGTGCAGACTTCTTGAAACGTTATAATATCGAAGCCGGCTCAGCTGATGCTTACGCACTCCAGTCAACAGATTTTTTAAAACTAGCCAAACAATATGGCCAAATGGGCGGCATGGACCGCATCGCTACAGTTTTAAAACGCATTCGATCAGAACGTCCGAACAACACTCTCTTCCTAGATGGCGGAGATACATGGCATGGTAGTTATACAGCCCTTCAGACAAAAGGTGCTGATATGGTTGAAGTGATGAATGCACTGAAACCAGACGCAATGACAGGCCACTGGGAATTCACTCTTGGTGAAGAAAGAGTTCAAGAAATTGTAGATAGTTTACCTTTTGCATTTCTTGGCGCAAATATTTTTAACAATGAATGGGAAGAACCAGCATTTGAAGCTGTAAAAATGTTCGAAAGAGGCGGTGCTAAAATCGCTGTTATCGGTCAAGCATTCCCATATACACCAATCGCAAATCCACGTTGGATGGTTCCAAACTGGTCTTTCGGCATCCGTGAAGATGAAATCAAAAAGCAAGTTGCAAGTGCCCGCGATAAAGGCGCAAATCTTGTTGTTCTCTTATCTCACAATGGTTTTGACGTTGATAGAAAAGTCGCAAGCCGCGTTAAAGGTATTGATGTAATCCTTTGCGGACACACCCACGACGCTATGCCAGAGCCTCTAAAAGTAGGCAACACATTGCTTGTTGCCAGTGGGTCAAACGGCAAATTCATTTCAAGATTAGATCTCGATGTAGATAAATCTGGAGTCAAAGGCTTTAAATTCCGCCTTATTCCAATTTTTTCAGATGTCATCACACCAGATAAAGATATGACAGCACTCGTAAATAAAGTTCGTGCACCATATGAGAAGGAATTAAACCGCGTCGTCGGTCAAGCTGATGGTCTTCTATATCGTAGAGGTAATTTTAACGGCACAGTGGATGATTTAATCTGCGACGCCTTGTTAGAACAACGTGACGCAGAAATTGCACTGTCTCCAGGTTTCCGTTGGGGACCAAGTTTACTACCTGGTCAAAAAATCACAGTTGAAGACATTCACAACGTCTGTGCCATGACCTACCCAGCAGCCTATAGAACCAACATGACTGGTCAGCAACTTAAAGATATTTTCGAAGATGTCGCTGATAACCTCTTTAACCCTGACCCATATTATCAACAAGGTGGTGATATGGTTCGCGTTGGCGGCCTTGGTTATACAATCAATCCTAAGAAGAAAATTGGTGAACGCATCACCAACATGACTGAGTTAAAAACCAACACACCAATTGATTTAAAAAAAGAATATGTCGTTGCCGGTTGGGCGAGTGTAAATAAAGATACGCAAGGCCCTCCTATATGGGACGTGATTGAAAAATATTTAGCTACTCACACCCCCGTACAAGTCAAAGCTAATGACGGAATAAAAGTAATCGGTATGTAAAAAAGCCGAAAGTATAATTTTTTATTTTACTAAATATATGCAAATTTACGCATGCAAGCATCTTCAAGGAGGAGTGCTATGACAAAAAAGCTTAACACACCAGAGCTAAGCCGCAGAGCGCTGCTAAAATCAGCAGCCGCAGGCGGAGTAACCTTGGCAGCAACTGCTACAGGGGTTACTGAGGCTACAGCGGCACAAGCTCTGGAAAAAGAAACAAAAGAAAATCCAATTACAACCAAACAAGACTGGAATCAAGTTCTTGGAGATGGAGTTGACGCCAACCCATATGGCAAACCATCTGAATATGAAAAAAACGTAATTCGCAGAAGCGTTCCCTGGTTAACCGCCTCCCCAGAAAGTTCTATCAACTTCACCCCCCTCCACGAATTAGATGGCATCATCACGCCAAACGGCCTTTGCTTCGAACGTCATCATGCTGGTATTGCTGAAGTTGACCCATCTGAACATCGCCTTATGATCAATGGCTTGGTCGACAAACCACTAGTGTTCACTATGGAAGATCTAAAGCGCTTCCCGCGCACCAATAAAATTTATTTCTTAGAGTGTGCCGCAAACTCTGGCATGGAATGGCGCGGCGCTCAGCTTAATGGCTGCCAATTTACACACGGCATGATCCACTGTGTAAATTATACAGGCGTTTTATTAAAAGATATCCTCGCTGAAGCCGGCTTAAAAACAAATGCAAAATGGCTGATGCCAGAAGGAGCTGATGCCTCTGGCATGAACCGCTCCATCCCTATTGAAAAAGCCTTAAAAGATTGCATGGTCGCCTTCAAAATGAACGGCGAAGCCCTTCGCCCAGAGCAAGGATATCCTATTCGTCTTGTCATCCCGGGCTGGGAAGGAAATATGTGGGTCAAGTGGTTACGCCGAATTGAAGTCGGTGATATGCCATGGCACGCCCGCGAAGAAACATCCAAATACACAGACCTAATGGAAAACGGCAAAGCACGCCGCTTCACGTGGGAAATGGATTGCAAGTCCATCATCACCAACCCAAGTCCACAAGCCCCAATCACTCATGGCAAAGGACACACAGTCCTAACTGGTCTCGCTTGGTCAGGACGCGGCAAAGTTGACCGTGTCGACATAACTTTAGATGGTGGTAAAAATTGGCAAAAAGCCCGTATTGATGGGCCAAGCCTAGATAAAGCACTACATCGCTTCTACTTCGAATTTGAATGGGATGGTCGCCCTCTCTTACTTCAATCAAGAGCTATAGATGAAACAGGTTACGTTCAACCAACCAAAGATGAGCTGCGTGAAGTTCGTGGCACTAATTCAATCTATCATAACAACGGCATCCAAACCTGGCATGTCAACGCAAAGGGAGATGCTGAAAATGTCGAAATTTCCTAAGATCCTATCAATTATCTTTTGTTCTCTTTTATGTGCTACACCAGTGCTAGCCAGCAAATTAAATCTCGGCCGGGAAGCAACCAAAGCAGAAATCAAAGCCTGGGACATTGACGTACGCCCAGACGGCCAAGGGTTACCAGA
The DNA here is from genome assembly GCA_021775385.1 of Hyphomicrobiales bacterium. GTDB lineage: Bacteria > Pseudomonadota > Alphaproteobacteria > Rhizobiales > HXMU1428-3 > HXMU1428-3. The sequence continues at coordinate 16,048 of JAJFHW010000178.1, forward strand.
AGGCAAAGGTACTGTAGAAAAAGGTGAACAGGTTTTCTCAGAGCAATGCGCAGCTTGTCATGGTGACTTTGGCGAAGGTGTAGATAGATGGCCCGTCTTAGCTGGCGGTTTAGGTACAATAAAAGGTGACGACCCTGTAAAAACAGTCGGTTCCTATTGGCCTTATGCCTCAACTGTATTTGACTATATTTATAGAGCAATGCCATTTGGCAATGCCCAGTCTCTTAGTCCTGATGAGGTTTATGCTGTAACCGCATACATCCTCCATCTGAATGAAATTGTAAAAGAAGACTTTGAACTATCTAAAAAGAATTTCACCTCTATAAAAATGCCTAATGAGAAAAATTTCTTTGCAGATCCAAGGCCTGACACTCCAACAATGAAAAAGAAAAAACCTTGCATGGAAAACTGCAAGAAAAAAGTGAAAATTACAAAACGAGCACGGGTCATTAACGTAACCCCTGATCAAAATAAAAACTCGACTTCTAAAGAATAATGTTAAAGGCTCAAAAGTTGTTTTTGAGCCTTTAATTTTGATACAAAAAAGAATAAAGGGGAGAAACAATGATAAAAATTTTTGGCCAACTGACTAAGGTCATTAGCTCAGTCATCGCTTTAATCATAATTGTGTTTTCATCAAATGCACATGCAAGCCAATCCATTAAAGATCAGTACCCAAACTCAATGCTTTACTCAAAACCCTTTGAAGTCATCCCTAATGTTTGGTCAGCCATTGGAACAAGCGGCCCCCCTTTATATAACAATTCCGGACATAACAACAATCTCTCCTTCATTGTCACAGGTGAAGGCGTCATAGTAATTAACGGCGGCGCGTCTTACCTTTTAGCCAAAGCGCTTCATGATGAAATCAAAAAAATCACCAAACAATCAGTAAAGCTCATCATCAATGAAAATGGTCAGGGCCATGCCATGCTTGGCAATTCATATTGGGCTGAACAGAACGTCCCTATCCTCGCCCATAAAGCAGCAAAAGCTGAATTTAAGGAACACGGCTATGATAGCTTGTCTCAACATCAAAATGTAATCAAAGAAAAATCAAAAGGTACAAAGGTCCATTTGCCAACAGAAACCTTCGAAGGCAAAAAAATCATCACAATGGGAACCTACACAATTGAGGTCATAAGCTTTGGACCAGCTCATTCACCAGGTGATATTTCTGTTTGGATCCCCAAACAAAGATTAATCATCACCGGCGACATGGCGTTCCATGAACGCTTACTTGCAATTTTCCCAGATACAGAAGTATCTAGCTGGATCGAAAGTTGGGATGAAATGGAAAAACTAAAACCTCTCTATGTCATCCCAGGGCATGGCCACCCAACAAACCTGGATCAAGTCAGGCGATACACCAAAGATTACTTAGTTTACCTGAAAGGCAAAGTAAAAAAACTCATAGATACCGGAGGAACTTTGCAACAGTCTTATAGCATCGATCAAAGCCCATACGCTCACCTCGACACGTTCAAGGAATTAGCTAAGAAAAATGCAGGTCGTTTGTTTGAGCAACTAGAATTCGAATAAACAAACAATCTAAAACTAACATTTCATATTCAAGTGGGATCTCCCACTTTGATGTGTTGAGACAGTCTCTATAAATGTGAATTAATCAATTAGATTCCCCTCTGATTAACCATTCACAATGAGAAACTAAAACCTTCTCCCTCCCTCAATAGAGACTGTCTCATCAAAATCAGTCTTTCCATTAAAAAAATTGATCAAAAAAATCACAACCTCATACTTGTATTCATAATATAAGTTATGTATAACTCCTATATATGCTGAAAGAGGAATGTATAATGACCGATTATCCCGTGAATATGAATATCAACCCGGAGATCACTTCATTTTTTGATCCTGCAACAAACACAATAAGTTATATCGTCAAAGATCCATCGACGAACCATTGCGCAATTATAGATTCAGTGATGGATATTGATTATGCAGCAGGCTCAATCAGCTATACCCATGCTGATGTGATGATAGAGCATATCAAAGCAAATGACTTAAAGCTTGATTGGATCATTGAAACTCATGTTCACGCCGATCACCTCTCAGCCGCCCCGTACATCCAGGAAAAATGCGGTGGCAAAATTGGTATTGGTGAAAACATCCTCATCGTACAAGACACCTTTGGTAAATATTTCAATGAGGGTACAGAATTTCAAAGAGATGGCTCCCAATTTGACGCACTCTTCAAAGATGGCGACACATACTCAATTGGTGAAATGGAAAGCTTTGCAATGTTCACCCCTGGCCACACACCAGCTTGCATGGTCCACGTAATAGGAAGTGCAGCTTTTGTTGGCGACACTCTATTTATGCCTGATGGCGGTTCAGCCAGAGCAGATTTCCCGGGTGGTGACGCAGGTCAGCTTTATGATTCAATTCAAAAACTACTCAGCCTTCCAGATGATATGCGCCTCTTTATGTGTCATGACTACGGCCCCGATGGCCGCCAGATTAAATGGGAAACTACCGTTGCAGAAGAAAAGCAACACAACATTCATGTCGGCCACGGTAAAACAAAAGAAGAATTTGTAAAATTAAGAACCGAACGAGATGCAACATTAGGCATGCCAACCCTGATTATTCCTTCATTACAAGTCAACATGCGAGCTGGCGAAGTTCCAAAAGATGATGAAGGTAACCCCATGTTAAAAGTGCCTATTAAAGGGCTGAATTAAACTCTCCTATAAACTCTAAATCTCGAGCGAACTAGAGGTAAAGACCTTTAACATCGCCGCCAAAAGATATTAAGGATCTCTCCTATGGACATTAAAACAATTGATGAAAGCCTTTCGGTCAGCCCACAAGTTAAACTTGAAGACATACCAGATATAGCTCAACTCGGTTTTAAATCCATTATTTGCAATCGCCCTGATGGAGAGGGTTCTGATCAACCAACGGTCACAGAAATCAAAAATGCTGCTGAAAAGCTAGGCATCTCAGTTCACTATTTACCGATAACTCAAGGAAAGGTAAGAGATGAAGATGCCAAAGAATTTGAAAAACTCCTTGATGAAACAAGCAAACCCACTCTTGCCTATTGTAGAACAGGCACGCGCTCGACGACTCTCTGGGCCCTAAGTCAAAGCACAAAAGG
>JAJFHW010000179.1 GCA_021775385.1 Hyphomicrobiales bacterium
ATGGGCCTGTTTCTGAAAGTTGCGGCTTTGTACATCTTGCCCTTATTACCTCCTGAGATTGGGAGTGCTTCAATTGAAGTGATTATGGTTGTTCTTATTGCTATTGCGGTTTCCTATACGGCTTTTGGTGGCATGCGGGCTGTTATCGTTACAGATATAATTCAATTTTGTTTAATGGCAATTGGGCTGATTGGTATATTGATTTATCTCACTGGGGTCGTGCCACTTTCAGAAGCCGTTGAAACGGTGCAGCGTCTTAAGGGTGATGAAGGCTTTAATCCGATTTTATCGAAAGATTTCGGGTTTGATTATATTTTGTGGATGGTGATTGTTGCTGGAATTGTTAGCTCTGCTGTTTGGCCTACAGCACTGAGCCGTGCGCTTTGTATTGAGAATGAAAAAACAACCAAACAGGCTTATTTGGTTTCTTCAATTTTATTTGCTGGCCGGATGATTTTACCTGCTCTATTGGGTATACTTGCTTTTAGCTTTTATGCTCGCTCTGGCGCAGATGCGACTAACTTGGTTGGAGATGCAAAACTGGCTGCGACAGCTCAATTTATGGCGGATGTTTTGCCACCATGGATTATTGGTTTAACGGTTGTTGTTTTCTTTGCTTCTTTTATGTCTACCCAGGATGGCTATCTTTTTTGTTGGGCAAGTGTTTTGTCGCGAGATATTTTGGGTGTGATAACTGGTAAAGTTGATGATGCCAATTTTCAGAAAAAATGGACACGTATCTTTATTGTTTTAATTGCGCTGTATGAGCTTTATTGGGGGCTTATATATTCTGGCACTGAAGATGTTTGGAAATATATTGCCATTACTGGCTCGATTTATTTTTGTTCAGGGATCGTTTTGTTGGCTGGTGGGCTCTATTGGAAAGGGGCCACTAGATTTGGCGCTTGGGGGGCATTGATACTCGGGTTTTCAGCTCTCTTTGCATTGGGGCCTATAAAGGAAGTCACTCTATTCTCAAGCTGGAGCGAAGCTCAAATTGGGTTTTTCTCTATTGGTTTGTCAGTTTTTGGCTTTGTAGCAGGGTCTTATATTGAGCGTTTTTTCTTCCAAAAACCTCGTACAAGCTAAATTTGAGGGCGTTTACGTCTCTCGAATCTACTGAAAACAGGTACAATTATTTTGGCAAATAAGACTTCAATTATGGGAATTACTTGGTGAAAAGCAGGTTTTAGAGGTTGTTGGGCCACTTTTAAGGGCTGTATCCACTAGAAAATGCATTTTCTTACCGAATTTCTTTGTATTTTTCACTTTTTGTCTGCTAAAGGGGTAGGCAACTGAAGTTTACCAATAAAATGAAAACGTTAAGGAGAGTTATCATGTCAACTGAAGCAGATCACAAAGCGATCGTTGTATTTAAAGAAGGCACAACATTGTCTGTTGAAGGTCGTAAGTACCACATCAATAAACTTGTGAAAGCAGTTCAAGAAGGTGGCAAAGGCGTGCATGTTCAAGATACTGGCGCTAATGGTGGCTCTATTGCTATCGTTCCAACTGAAGTTGCAGCTATTCACGTTGAAAAGCTTTAAGCTTTTTTTGTGAAGGAGTGAATGAGCCGGTTTTATTTTTCGGGCTCAGTTTATTCAAAAAAGTCCCCATCAAGAAATTGATGGGGACTTTTTATTTGCGTGTTTTTTAAGCAGTTTATTTCTAGCTAATTTCCATTTTTAGTAATTTAGCTTACCGCTGAATATAACCTTTTTTCAATCAAAGGACTGGTTTGTAATTGGTGGCCGGTTTTGGCTAAAGCTAGTACTGCTAGATCAACCAATGGTTCAATGATGATCACTGTCATGTAAGCTGCGCCGAAGCTGGCCACTTGTGCTACATTCTCTGCTCCAAAACCCTGGCCATAAAAAGCCCAAAAAGCTACCCAAGCAATAATACCACCTTGATAGGCGGTTGAGAGAGCAAGAGCATGGCGATATTTAATGTCTTTGTAAGCGGTGTTTTCTGGAATGATTTTATTGGCTAAGGCACTCATAGCAAATAATGGTACCAAGAGAGTTGTTAAGTTGATGCCATATTGCGGAAGGTCTGCTGGTGCGAATAAAGCCCCTTGTAATAGCAAGCCTGCTGTTAAGCCTATAGCTGTTGGTGCTAGACCAAATAAAAGGAATAGTGTGGAGCCCATAATGAGATGGACTTCAGAAACTCCAATTGGATGATGAGGAAGAACCTCAAAATAACAAAATACAATGAGGCTGGTAATTATGCTTCTAGCAAGTAGTGAGAATACTCCATCTTCTTTTAAAGTATCTAGGGCTACTTTTCCGACGAGACCTAGCGAGCCCACCGCGGTTGCATAACTTAAAGTTATTTTAGCTCCATCAACAATTCCTGGTTCAATATGCATGTTTTTTCCTTCACATAACTGTGCACTTACCCCGTGCACTCGGTATTAAAATACAAGCATTTTGGAAGAGTAATTGTCATAAGATGACTTTTGCATTGTTTGATTAAACAATGTTTCACGCCCCTAATGACCACTGCCCTCCGCAATGCCAAATGGTTCATTTCAGGTCGGTCTCCGGACTTGTGAGGGCCTTTTGAAGGGCTAAGATAAACCGCCTTCCCACATTTTTTAAAAGAGATGTCTTCTCTTATTTTTCAAATGCAGTGGCTTTTAAGCTGTCCTATCTAAAAGATGGCAGCTAAAGGTTTATCGCAACTCACCTACCGTTGCGGGGGCAGTGCCAGACTTGTAATTTAATTTGATTAAACTACGCACAGGCTTCCCAGTTCTTTTCATCTTCTGGAATGCTTCACTTTTCGGGTGGAGGTTCTAGAAAGTTTATGAAAATCCCTGAATTGAAATTGAACGTTATGTCTTTGGGGGAGGTGTGTCAAACGAATTGGGTAATGGTGAGCTTTTTCAAAAAAACGAATAAAAAAGGGACAAGGTAAAGATACCTTGTCCCTTTTTTATTTAACTTAAGAAGCGATATTAGTTAGAGCAATCGATTGTGACTTCGAATTTTCTAATGTTGTTAGCTTCGTTGCTTTCTTCGATCAGGTTGTACGGGTCAACTTGAGCATAAAGAGTTACTTTCGTTACGCCATTGGCACCTGTTGCATTATCGAATTCTTGAATGCCAGCTTCTTTAATTAGCTTTTGGAATTGAGCTGTTGTCAGGACGCCTGTGCGTGCTGCACCCTGGTCACCTTGGAATGCGCGGATTGCAATGCGTGTGTTGCTTCCGATGACACCGTCTATGCCTCTTGGGTCAAAGCCTAATTTTGATAGAGCTGTTTGAATGGTTGCAGCGCGGTTGCGATTTGATAGTTGTTTTTGTGCGGCTTGAAGTGAACCTTTTGAGATTGAAAGGAAAAAACGTCCTTTTTTCAAAACACCTTTAGCTAGTTCAAATGCCAAGCCTTCTTGATCAAGTGGCTTTAGATTTGCTTTCTCTTTGATTTTTGCAATCATGTCGATGTTTTCTGGAACCCAAACAGCCAGAATAGAGCGAAATGTTTCTGAGAGACCAAAAGAAGCTTCTTCTGTACCAATGTTTTTAATCGCGATGCGACCTGAAGCAAGAGGTTCGCTTGTTAGGCAAGATCCAGCATAAATGCGGCTATCTTTTTCATTGATGACCAGATCAGGCTGAGCATTTGCTGGGGCAGCGCTTGTTAGGCTTAAAGAGAATAGTAGTGCGCCAAACAAACCTACTTTTTTCATTGAAAAGTGCTCCTTCGTCATGACACTTTACTCCGTTCTTTCTTTAGTTTCGGTTCAATTAAAATCTTGTTTTCTTTAAGGAAGCTCTTTGAATTGTCTTACTTGTTTTGACAAAATTATTCTGATTTCTATGCCTAAAAAAAGCGGTCAGTATAAAAATTGTAAAATTCCTGCAAAATCCCGTAGAAATCCCCTTATTCTGATCAGTGCCATAATGAGGCCTTTTTTGCAAGTTTTCCATTCTCATTCAATTGGTTATTAACATTGATTAGTATCTGAGTTTGATATTTTAGCCTCACTTTTTGCGTTTTTGGTCAGTTATGAGGGAATTTTAATATTTTTTGGGCGTCTACATGCTCTTTTGTAATGAGGCCGCTAGTTACAAACTGATAGTGTGTGTGTGGATTTTGTTACTAACGCATAAGTTCACCCATAGCTTTTGAAACACCACTAACTGTTAGAGGATACATTTGATTTTCAAAGCTATGTTTGACCATTTTTATGGAAGGGGTCCAATTCCAATGTTCTTCTGGGATTGGATTTAACCAGGCGATATGATCGAAGCTATCGACAATTCGTTTTAACCAGATTTCACCCGGTTCATCATTCATATACTCAACTGAGCCACCTGGGATGGTTAATTCATAGGGGCTCATGGATGCATCTCCTACAAAGATAACTTTGTAGTCTTTGTTATATTTATGCAGGAGGTCATATACGGGGACGCGTTCTTGCCAACGGCGTGCGTTATTTTGCCAAACAAAATCATAAAGACAATTGTGAAAGTAATAATAGTCTAGATGTTTGAATTCTTGGTGAGCTGCAGCGAATAATTGTTCAACTAATTTAATATGCCAATCCATTGACCCGCCAACATCAAAGAATACTAGGAGTTTTACAGCGTTGCGACGTTCTGGGCGGTGGCGAATGTCGAGATAGCCTTTTTTGGCTGTTGCTTTGATTGTTTGGTCTATATCGAATTCTGTTGCCGCTCCACTACGCACATGTTGTCGAAGGCGCCTGAGGGCTACTTTCATATTTCTTGTGCCGAGTTCTTTGTCTGGATCTAAGTCTTTGAACTCACGTTTGTCCCAAACTTTGATGGCTTTGAAGTTCCTATTGCCTTTTTGGCCAATTCGAATGCCTTCAGGGTTGTAACCATATGCCCCAAATGGTGAAGTTCCACCTGTGCCAATCCATTTATTTCCACCTTGGTGACGCTCTTTTTGTTCTTCTAAGCGTTTTTGAAGTTCTTCCATGATTTTGTCCCAACCACCTAAACTTTCAAGTTCTTTGCGCTCTTCTTCACTTAAGTAAAGTTCGGTCAGGGCTTGTAGCCATTCTTCAGGGATTTCGCTGGTTGATAGGTCTTCCATTAACTCTAAGCCTTTAAAGCTATGGCTAAAAACTTGGTCAAATTTATCCAGATGACGCTCATCTTTTATTAGGCACATGCGGGCAAAATAATAGAAATCTTCAATTTTTCTCTTTGGGATGTCGTGTTTTAACCCTTCCATCAGTGTGAGGTATTCACGAATTGTCACAGGAAGATTGGCGGTTTTTAGTTCGTAAAAAAACTTTAGAAACATAGTGTTAGCTGATTTTCCTGTGAGATGATGGTGGGCTGTATTTATGAATAAAATTAGTATTTTAGCATATCATAGGGGTTGGTTTAGGACAATATTTAGTAAGAAAATTAGTAATAATGAAAAATATATGAGAAAATCAGTATTTGTTTTGCTATATTATGACTATCTAATGATTTTTTCTTATTGTTAGTGTTATAAAATTTGTTAATTAGATTATTTATAAAAATATTCTTTATAACTATAAGTAAAGGAAGGTGTAAATCATGACGCGCATGGATAGATCTTCTGGAAGTATTGAGGGGCATTTTCCAGTTTCTGCAAATGTTGAACAACCACGAATAGTAAAGCCGAGTGAGGGGCATGCTTTTTCAATGCAGCTAAAGCTTCTTATTCACCAAGCCAATAAATTAAATGAGAGAAGCTGCGCGCTTCATTTAAAATTTGCTTTGGCGGCCTTAAGGTCTCACGTACCTTTAAACAAGCAAGAGCCTTAGATATGGGGTAATCAGCTAAGTTTTAATATTTTTACAAATTATGTGAGGTCTTTGTTTTGAGCGAATGTTTTGTTTATTTAATGATCATTTGCTCAAACGTGGTTTTATTAAATTTTTATTCTTATTTGGGATGTCCCTGAGTTGAAATAATTTAAGTTATAAAAATAAATTTTCTCAATTTTGCCATTAAAATCTATCAAGATAAGTGATGTAATTATTGTATATCGTTATTTTAGTTGATTAATTCATTGAATTTATTAATATAAATTTTATTTTTACTGGTTGTTTCAAGCTAAACATTTGTTCGATTTTATAAATGATGTTCTTTTCGGTTTTTGATTTGCATTAAGATTTTAGTTTTATGATGGTGTTATTCTAGAATTAATCATCCGTATGCAAACTTTTAGATAAGTTTACATATGAAAAAATAGCTATGTTTTAATAACTTTTCTAAGTTCTTAAAATCGATGGTTTTCTGTTTTTTGATTTTAAGTTTTGTTTGGGGTTTTGGGGAGTTTTAGTTTTGAGTAAGTACTCTTTTTGGGGCTGTTGTCGGACTCTATTTAATTTTGTGGGTAATTCATTTTGTTTGAATGTCACTCGCCGTTATATTTCATTTATAATTTTTTCCCTAGTATTTGTTTCATTTTCCTCATTATCTCATGGTGCTCCTTTTTTTGATGAGTTGTTAAAAGCTGCTGATAAAACTCAAAAGCTGGTGAGCCCTCAGGTAAATGGAAAACCTTCAGAAAAACTTAAATTTACTACTCCACCATCTTTAGAAAAAGTGGTTACTGAAACTACTCAAGTGGCGCAATCTGATAATGTTCGTCGTGATGTTAAGAAGAAAAGAACCCCTAAAAAATCACTTTATGGGCGTGAGGTTTTTCTGAGAAACCATCATGTCGTCACTTTATTAGCTGGTGGTTTAGGTAGTACTGATGCTCGTATGGCTTCTGATATTAGTAATGTTTTGGATCAAGATGGCGGAGATGTTCCCATTCGTGTTGTGCCTTTGCTGGGACGTGGCGGTATTCAAAATGTGAAAGATCTTTTGTTTATGAAGGGCGTTGATATGGCGATTGTCTCTCAAGGACAGCTTGGGTTTTTAGAATTGCAAGACCCTGTTTTTTTTAAAGATATTCGTAAAAACGTTCAATACATCACAAAGCTTTATAATTCTGAGATGCAAATATTAGCTCATCGGAGTGTTGGAAGTTTACTTGAGTTATCTGGTAAGCGAGTAGTGCTGGGTAAGAAGCTTGGTGCAACGGATATGGATGCCCGCTATGTGTTTGCGCAATTGGGTATTGATATAGAGGTTGTAAATGTAGATTTTTCAAATGGATTAGATCAGTTGGAAAATAATGGAGTTGATGCTATTGTTGCTTTTGGAGGTGCACCTATTGAAGGATTTAAAGCATTAAGAGATCCTTCTAAATTTCATTTTTTATCGATTACTCCCCAGACAGTTGGTTTAAACCAATATTTTAAAATTACAGATGAGTATTTGCCTATTAAGTTAACTGCGAAACAATATCCAAACTTAATAGCCAAAAACAAACCAGTATCGACAATTTCTTCCAGTGTGGTTTTGGCCATTTATAAATGGAAGCGCAGTCATAAACGGTATAAAAAATTAAGCCGCTTTGTACAGGCTTTTTTTACAAATTTATATGGTTTTGATCAAAGATCGCGTCATCCAAAATGGCAAGAAATTAATATTGATGCAAAAGTTTCTGGGTGGTCTCAATTTGGGGCTGCTTCAGAATGGCTTAGAAACCGGCAAAAAGAAATCGGACAAGAAATTTCTGCTGGTGAAATGAAAATAGCTATGGATGCCTTTGTTCGGCAATATTCCAAGATTGGAAATTCTGAACAAGTTACCCCTCTATTAAGGGATGATATTTGGGCATCGATGACCAGAGTATTTGGTCGTTATTGGGCTATAGAACAATAAGTTCTAATTGGGATGGGATTAGTAGTGTGAGTAAATTCGGTAGTGACGATGGATCAAATTCAAATGGTCCAAAACGAGACCAGGCCTCTCGAGACCAAGCATCTGTTGATGGGTTTCGTCTTGATAGTTCGCAATCTTCTTGGTTGATGGATCGCTTAGGTGCCCTTGATGAAGAAGATAAATTGAGTTTATCAAACTCGGCGGCACAGGTGCAAATGCCCGAAGTGCATATGTCTGATAACCCAGATGATCCAACTCCTCATTATCAGGATCAACAGCCGCAACAACAAAATTCTGAACCACCTAGAGATAATGTTTCTCACCTTCAACCCGTTCACAATCAAGCCCCACCACAAAATCAAATGAATACTAAAAAAGTGCCGGGTGCTCCTGTTCAACCAACTCATCAACCAAGGCAGTATGTTGATCAGCTAGGTGAAGTTGATAGTGAAAGTGCGTTGTTACTTCGCCAGAAAATTGAAAATCTTGAGCACCAATTAGCAGAAATTTCAGACCTTACTGGAGAGCAGAGAGCCAAATATGTTGAGGAATTGACACAACCTCATGGGCGTGGACCTGTTGGGCCGCCTCATTTGCAAGGTGGTGAGTTTGATGGAGATGTTTCAATAGCTGATGAAACTCATGATCCTTACGGCGCTCATTCGCAAGGGTTTGAGCAAGAAGGTTACAGCTCTCATGCTCCTGAACAGCATTATCAAACACCAGGTGATCACTCTCAATATGCGCCTTCTCATGAGCAGGAAACTTCGCATTTTCATAGTGAAGGATATGCTCATGAAACTGGTATCGATGAGACTGGCACCAATGTAAACCATGGCAATGACCCTTTGACTATGGTGCCGGATTATTCTGATCATCCACATCAACATGAAACTGCTCACCCGCATGAAAGAGGTGTGCCTTTAACTTCAAGAGAAGTTCAATTGCATTCTGATGAGCAGAGGGGCTATGAGCAAAACACTCATCATGATGCTTATGCTCCGAGACAAGGTGGACATGTCCAGGGTGTTCATGCTCAAAGCGTTCAGGCCCAAGGTGCACAGGGGGGAGCTCATCCTCATATGCAGCAAGGAGGGCAAGTTCAACGGTCACCTCATCAACAAGATTATGCTGAATTACCGCAATTTTTGGCCCCTATTCAGCAAGAACAAAAGGGCCGCCCTGCTTATTTAGCGGTGCTTGGTTCTGTTGGGGCATTGTTGGTGGCTGGTGGTATTGCTTACACTTACTTAAATGGTGGTGTGAGTGATGTTATTAAAAGCGATTTATCAAGTTCGAGTTTTAAAGAATCTTCCAAATTATCTGATGCCTCAGAGCGTGTTGATCAGTCATCTGTGAAAAAAACTGAGATAGAGGTGGCGAAAGTAGCGCCTAAGATAGACTTAAAACAAAATTTTTCGATCAATCCACTTGAGGGGACTGCTGGGCAAAACTTGCCATTGAAAATTCAATTGCCAAATGATACGCGTTTATCTTCTGCGTTTTTAGTGGTGCGGAATTTACCTGATTGGGCTAAGCTTAATTATGGACGGCAGATGAATGGTTTGTGGATGGTTTCTGTGTCTCAGGTAAATGATTTGGAGATGATTGTTCCTGAAGATCAACCTGGTAAATTTTCTTTTGAAATTGATTTGGTTGTGAATGCTGGTGATGCGCCTGTGACGAAAAAGGTGTCGGCTGATATCGCGCCATATAAAGCACCTGAGCCGAAAAGAATAGAGCGGCCTGAAGTCGTGACATCAACTGCTGAAGAAAAACAAGAATTGGCATCTGTTGAACCTAAAAATGAGGATTCTGAGCTCATTAAGCAACCTGATGTTGGAGCGCAGAAGGGACCTTTGATTATTGATCAAGCTTTGGAAGAAAAGTGGTTAGAGCGGGGGACACGGCTTTTACGAGCTGGTGACGTTTCTGCTGCTCGTCTTGCATTTTCTCATTTAGCTGAAC
>JAJFHW010000180.1 GCA_021775385.1 Hyphomicrobiales bacterium
CTAAATGAGGTTGATCAATTTATTGCAGAAAATCCAATCCACCACCTGAGGTTTGACCGTGATTGACCATTGCAGGAATTTTTAATTCCTTAGATGTCAGTGCATTTGCATGCCGAAGGCATAAGTGAAAAAACTAGCTCACACAGCGTAGATACGGGTGCGAACAATACACAAAAACATCTTAACGAAGAAGGAGCTCAGCCCTTTTCGGGCTGAGGGACATGGCGAAGCGCTAGCGTAGCTCGGCGCGTTGCGCCTCCCATCGGAGGGCCCGCTGTTTTTCAACGGCGAAATAGCCCGCGAGTTAGCACGGTTGCATAGTGGGCAACTGAAGTGCCAAGCATTAAGCAATAGCACTCTGCTCGTTAAAGCTAACGCCTTTGTCTTTTAAGAGCTGTTGCAGCTCACCAGCTTGGGTCATTTCACGAATGATGTCACAGCCGCCAACAAATTCACCTTTAACATAAAGCTGAGGCACAGTTGGCCAGTCAGAAAATGACTTAACGCCTTCACGTATGCCCATATCATCAAGAACATTCACGTCTTTAAACTCAAGACCAAGATGGTCCATGATCTGAGCAACTTGGCCAGAAAAACCACATTGTGGGAATTTATGTGTGCCCTTCATGAAAAGAACAACGTCATTTGAGGCCACTGTTTGGCGGATCCAGTCATGGATTTCTTGTTCGCTCATAGTTTTAAATCCTTCTTGTAAATTTAATTCGTCACCCTTTCAGGCGTCTTTTGGGGCTGATGTTTCTAAAGCAAGAGCGTGCAAAACACCGCCCATATTGCCTTTTAAAGCGCCATAAACCATTTGGTGCTGCTGTACGCGGCTTTTGCCCGCAAATGCACTTGAAATCACTTTGGCAGAATAATGATCTCCATCTCCGGCCAAATCTTTAATCTCGATTTGAGCATCAGGTAAAGCTTCTTTAATCATCCGTTCAATTTCACTGGCTTCCATTGGCATAGGTGCAAATCCTTCTTTTCATCTAGTATATAAGAGTGATTTTGATTTATGCCAGTAAATTCGGCAAATAAGCTTCAAACTCAGCAGATAATTGTTCCAAAGGTAAAGAGCCATGCCCGTCGATGGATATTTCTTTTCCAGATGTGATACCAATCTGGTAAGCAGGGATGCCTTTATTAACAAAATCAGCTAATAAGGCCTCACTGTCACTCGGCTCTACAGAGATGACATAACGAGCTTGATCTTCACCAAACCAGAAGCTACCAGCAGGGACAATTCCTGAAATATCATCAAGTTGAACGCCAATTTTACCCGCCAAACACATCTCAGCAACAGCAACCAACAAGCCACCATCTGATGTATCGTGTACGGCTTGCAATCGCTCATCAACAATCAGCGAGCGAACCATATCACCATGGCGTCGCTCTAGTTCCAGATCTACTGCAGGCGGTGCACCATTAAAGTCACCAGACTGCAACTCTTGATATAAGCTCTGCCCCACATGACCAGTAGTCTCACCTATCACAATTAGAACATCACCTTCATTTTGCAGAGCAACAGTGGCTTGAGTAGAAATATCATCAATAAGCCCGATGCCACCAATGGCTGGAGTTGGCGGAATGCCAATACCATTGGTTTCATTGTAAAGCGAAACATTGCCAGAAACGATCGGGTAATCAAGAGCTCGGCAGGCATCGCCCATGCCCTCTAAACAACCAACAAATTGTCCCATAATTTCTTCTCGCGTCGGGTTGCCAAAGTTAAGACAATTGGTAATGGCTAATGGTGAGGCCCCAACAGCTGTTAGATTCCGCCACGTCTCAACCACAGCTTGTTTACCACCCTCATAAGGGTCAGCATAACAATAGCGCGGTGTCACATCTGTTGCAGCCGCAAGTCCTTTATTCGTGCCATGCACACGAACAACAGCGGCATCACCGCCAGGGCGCTGCACAGTATCCCCCATCACCATGTGGTCATACTGTTCATAAATCCACCGACGAGAACAAAGGTGAGGGCCACTCATCAATGTTTTTAATGTAGCAAGCACATCGTCAGTTGCAGGCACATCAGATGGAGCAACAAAATTTGGTTTAGGAGTTTTAACAAAGGGGCGTTGATATTCAGGTGCACTGTCAGCCAATGTGGCAACGGGCAAATTCGCTTCGACAACTCCATTGTGATGCACTATCAAACGGCCGGTATCAGTGGTTTTACCAACAACAGCAAAGTCCAAATCCCATTTATCAAAGATCGCTTTCGCTGAAGCTTCAGAGCCAGGTTTTAAAACCATAAGCATCCGTTCCTGACTTTCCGAAAGCATCATCTCATAAGCTGTCATGCCCGTTTCGCGCTGGGGCACATGGTCAAGATTCATAGTAAAACCAACACCGCCCTTATCAGCCATCTCAACAGAAGACGAAGTCAAACCAGCCGCGCCCATATCCTGAATAGCAATGATCGCATCAGAGCTCATCAACTCAAGGCATGCCTCAAGCAAGAGCTTTTCAGCAAATGGGTCACCCACCTGAACAGTTGGGCGTTTCTCATCTGTTTGTTCATCAAATTCAGCAGATGCCATGGTTGCACCATGAATACCATCACGCCCAGTTTTAGAGCCTACATAGACAACCGGAAGTCCAACACCTTTGGCTGCTGAGTAGAAAATTTTGTCAGTATCCGCCAAGCCAATGCACATCGCATTAACAAGAATGTTTTGATCATAGCGCTTGTCAAAATTGGTCTCACCGCCAACCGTTGGCACACCCATGCAATTGCCATAAGCTGCAATGCCAGCCACAACACCATTGACAAGATGACTTGTTTTAGGATGATCCGGCGCACCAAAACGAAGAGCGTTCAGGTTCGCAACAGGACGCGCGCCCATGGTAAACACGTCGCGCATAATTCCGCCAACACCGGTTGCAGCTCCTTGAAAGGGCTCAATGTAAGAGGGGTGATTATGACTTTCCATTTTGAAAATAGCCGCTTGTCCATCACCTAAATCAACAACACCAGCATTCTCACCAGGTCCTTGAATAACTTGCGGCCCATCTACAGGTAGTTTCTTCAGATGGTAGCGCGATGATTTATAAGAGCAATGCTCAGACCACATCACAGAAAAAATGCCAAGCTCCGTAGAAGAGGGCTCTCTGCCGATAATCTCTAGTAGGTGCTTATATTCATCATCACTAAGCCCATGTTCAGCGATTAATTCAGCCGTAATAGCCACAGGTTCAGGAATTTCAGTCTCAGATATAATAGTTGTATCACTCATGCCATTCATCTCACTCAAGCAAGTGCCTCCACTAAACTTTCAAATAGTCCAAGGCCGTCCGTTCCACCAAGCTCCTGCGATATTAGCCGTTCAGGGTGAGGCATAAGTCCAAGCACCTTCATGTCTTTATTATAAATTCCAGCAATATTATTCAGAGAGCCGTTCGGGTTTGCCTCAGAAGTGGCAGCGCCGTCTCTATCCACATATCTAAAGGCAACGCGGCCCTCACCCTCTAATTCTTTTAAAGTTTCATCAGAGGCAAAATAATTGCCATCATGATGAGCAATCGGAATGGTGATAATCTCACCTTGATTATATTTGGATGTAAAAATCGTATCGCCTCGCTCAACTTTTAGCTGCACATCTTTACATAAAAATTTAATATCACGGTTGCGCATTAAAGCACCTGGCAAGAGCTCACTTTCAACCAAAACCTGAAAGCCATTACAAATACCAAGAACAGGAACACCAGCCTTAGCCTTTGCGATCACGTCTTTCATAATAGGGGATTGGGCAGCCATCGCACCTGAGCGCAAATAATCACCAAATGAAAAGCCACCAGGCAACACGATTAAATCAGTCTCAGGTACTGAGCTCTCTGCATGCCAAATCATTGAGGGCTTAGAGCCAGTAATCTGTTCAAGTGCAACACTTGCATCACGATCACAATTAGAAGCGGGGAAAACAATAACGGATGAACGCATCAGATCTACTCCAGCTCAATAGAGTAATTTTCAATCACCGTATTGGCCAGTAGCTTCTCGCACATTTCTGTAACCCGGGTCATTGCGGCATCTTTGTCTGTATCATTAAGGTCAAGCTCAATGAGCTTTCCTTGGCGGACTTCATCAACACCAGCAAAGCCAAGCCCTTCAAGAGCATGTTCAATAGCCTTACCCTGTGGGTCAAGAACGCCGGTTTTTAATGTGACAGTAATCCGTGCTTTCATTTTTGTGTCTTTCTTAAGTCTTTGGTAAAAGCTGTAACTATAAATGGCCTCGCTTTTTAAAACCGAGACCATAGTAGTGATAAATGTTTTGTTATAAAAAAGCGGGGAGCAAAACTAACAAGCCTTACTCCGCCACATTATATATTCATTTGATGTAACAAGCCTTATTCATTTGAAGTAACAAGTCTAGGGCCTGAAGGTTCATTCGTTGGGTTCTCGGTTAAAATGCCAAGGCGCTTTGCGACTTCGGTGTAAGCATCAATCAATCCACCTAAATCTTGACGGAAGCGGTCTTTATCAAGCTTGTCGTCAGTCTCAATATCCCAAAGACGACAACAATCAGGGCTGATTTCATCAGCAAGAATGATCTTCATAGTGTCATTGTCAAAATGGCGACCAAATTCAATCTTAAAGTCAACAAGACGAATGCCGATGCCAAAAAACAAACCGGAAAGAAAATCATTAATCCGAAGGGCAAGAGCCATCATTTCATCAATTTCTTGCGGATTAGCCCAGCCAAAAGCTGTGATATGCTCTTCAGAGACCATAGGGTCATCTAATTCATCAGACTTGTAGTAAAACTCGATGATAGAACGTGGCAATTGCATGCCTTCTTCCAGGCCAAGTTTTTTAACCAGGGAGCCAGCTGCAACATTGCGCACAACCACTTCAATCGGCACGATCTCACATTCTTTTATGAGCTGCTCTCGCATATTCATTCGTTTAAGAAAATGCGTAGGAACGCCTATCGAGCCAAGGCGTTCAAAAATATGTTCAGAAATACGATTGTTTAGAACACCTTTGCCTTCGATAGAATCATGCTTTTTAGCGTTAAAGGCTGTGGCATCATCTTTAAAATGCTGAATGAGTGTTCCAGGCTCTGGGCCTTCATAAAGGATTTTTGCTTTACCTTCATAAAGCCGTCTGCGACGGTTCATATTTTATTCCTTTTCAAAACTGTGAAGGGAAAAACCCCCCAACAAGCCATATGGCCGCAAACTAGCCTAATACACCATTAAAAACAATAATTAACACAGGCTTTAACGTAGCTTGTCCCCTATAACTCTTTTTCATCTCATGGAGTTAAAAAAACGGGTATTAATCTGGCCTTAACTAATAAATTGAGTTTTATCAAGGTAAAGCCCCCGAAAAGCGTTGAATTTAGACTTCTGCCGCATTATGTCTGAAGTAAGATTGGTATAAATGAGTTTACTATTATTCAGCTTAAAAAACAAAATATGAGGAATGCCCAATGAATAATCTCAATGATCGTGAAAAAGCGTTTGAAGCCAAATTTGCCCATGATGAGGAATTACGCTTTAAAGTGGATGCCCGCCGCGATAAATTGCTAGGCCTTTGGTTGGCTGAAAAAATGGGCAAAACAGGTGAAGCAGCTGATGCTTATGCAAAAGAAGTTGTTATCTCCGACCTAAAAGAACCTGGTGATGCTGATGTTATAGCAAAAGTTATGGCTGATATAAAAGAAGCAAATTTAAGTATTACAGAAGCAGAAATTGTTGAAAAACTTTCAGAGTTATTTGTCATTGCAGCTGAAGAGCTAAGCTAAACAATCAATTTATTTACATATTTATTACATATTAAACTTTAAAAAGGCCACTACTGTGGCCTTTTTTATTATAAATTAGTATCTTAAGTTAATTGGCTCATTTATATTATGAATTTATGCAGCAAATAAAAATATTACAATTTATTTGCAAAGGAAAAACATACCCATACTGTCATTAAACTAGTCAGTATGCTAAATATTTTGTATAATACATGTATGATATCAAGCGTTCTACGGGGAATTGCGAATGATTGAAGCGTTTATCGAAGATACAAACAGAGCCACTACTACTGATGAGGTCTATAAACTCTTTTTGAAGGCGTTAAATAACCTCGGTTATGATCGCACGGTCTACACGTACATGACCGATCAGCCAGACCTAAACAAAGAAGCTGAGCATGGGATCGTCACTAACTATCCAGACGAATGGATGGATCGTTATTTTTCCTTAGACTATATAAAAAATGACCCAACCTTTAAACGTGCCCTTGTTTATAATGGTCCCTTTAGTTGGGAAAGCCTTTCAAAGATAAGAGAATTCACAAACATTGAAAAGCAAATCATGGATGAAGCCAGTGAGATCAACCTCTATAGCGGCGTCGGTGTCTCCATTCATGGACATTTCGGGAATTTATCTGGGCTTGGTATAGCAAGTAGCTATCAAAAAACAGAACCTGATTTAAATACATTGAGAAAATTAAATGCACTTTCAAGGCAATTTCACTTAGCTTTCTCTGATCATAATCAAGATAGTAAAGAAGAGCAACAAATCACACTCTCAGCTCGAGAAAGAGAAATCTTGCTCTGGGCTGCAGAGGGAAAAAGTGACCCGGTAATTGCTGAATTGCTAGAGATCAAACACTCAACTGTTAGGTATCATATTCAAAATATTTTTAAAAAACTCGGGGTTAATGAGAGGACCATGGCCGTCGTGAAAGCCATAAAAATGCGCCTCATTTCACCAAGTTACATAGGGTTTTCGTATAAGGGGTAAACTCACAAAATATTTAACCAGGTCAGTTAAAATTCAATGTGAAGTCCAAAGTTTATAGTAATGATTAATCGTTTTATTGAAAGTACAAACAAGGCAAAAACAAAAGAAGAAGTTTACCAACTCAATTTAGAGGTAATGAAAAAATTGGACTATGACCGAGTGAACTATTCCTATGTCACTGATCAGTCAGATTTGAACCAACAAGCTGAATTCTGCCTAGAGACAACCCAGCCACAATAATGAATGGAGCGCTATGTAGAACAAAACTATAATACCGTTTGCCCCTCCCTCGCTTCATGCCATGAAATATGATGGCCCCTCAAGACAATTTCATTTTGCTTATTCTGATCAAAATAAAGACAGCAGACCAAAACAAACCCTCACAGAAAGAGAACGAGAAAT
>JAJFHW010000019.1 GCA_021775385.1 Hyphomicrobiales bacterium
GAATGATTTGCAACTAGCGTTTTTATAAAACTTCTGTGACCTGCTTGTTATGAGGTATATTAATAACAATAATTTTGTTTTTAAATTACTGTTCCTAAGCTAAGAACCAGCTGCGGAAACAGCCAACACAGGGTTAGTATAAGTATTTGAAAAATTATAAGAGGTATTTTTGTTTGAAAAATTTGAGGTTTGAGTACCTCTAGAGATCTTTCATTTTCCACATTTTTTTCCGCCTCATTTATAGAGAAAGAATAAAACCCGAGTGTTTGAAGAGCTATAATGATTAACACCCCAAACCAAACCATGTTGATCTCTACCCCGTTTGTTTTAGTGAAAAGAAGTAAATGAGGTAACAAGATTGGCACGGCAATTAATAATGCAATTATGGGCGTAAATGCTTTACCAACGAGAAGTAAGATCAAGATACTTGCTAGAATTGCAACAGCGTCATTTCCTCTAAAATTCTCATAAAACAGTTTTAATAACTGATCACCACCGAGCTCCTTAAATATCAAATTATATAAAAGTGCAGCGATGAGAAGTGTTATTATTTTGGAAGAATACTCGAAGGTCTCCATAAGAATTTCACTCATATAGGAGCGAGATGCCCTCTCTTGCTTTACAGCTCTACTTTTCATAAGGGGGCTAACAGCATTATAAATACCATAAGCAATATACCCTACAAAAAATATTGATATCGCAAATATTGCTATGTTTAATGGCCCGTTAGACTGGCTGACTTCAAATTTATTTACCTCCAACGCAAACATCTTGCTTAAGAAAAATAAACATAAGAATGAGATCACTGTGTTGAGGTATATATTATTTTTTTCTGGGGCTAAGTAGTGACTTGCAAGAAAAATTGAACCTATTGCTGCGATCGCCGCTACTTCAACAATTGTCAATTTAAAAATCAATAAAGCACTAAGAACAATGGCCGCATACACCCCTGGAGCACAAAGTGATTTTAAAAGTTCTGCTTTACTTGATGGGGTGTCGTCTCTCTCTTTTTCAATGTTTTTAAAAACATATTCACTTGGGTATTTGAACATGAGGCACAATTGGTAGAGACAATAGAGAAAAGTAAATAATATTCCTGGAACTAAGGCTGCGATAAAAAAATCTGTGGGTGTATAGCTTGCTGCTTGCACTCCTTCAGTCAACGACTGGCTCTTTGCCAAATCGATTGATGAGACACTCGCAGTTGAAAACAACTCTGCGACCAGGATAAGCAACACCGTTATTGGAATGAAATTAGGATTTAGTAAGGGCCCTTTTGAAAAAAGCAATGTAATGCTGCTTGATTTCAATAATTGATGATTTTCTGTTTTTAATAACAGAGGCATTCGCAAAGCCACAAGCGGAGCGAATAAAGCGCATATAATTGCTGCTAAACCTGAAACAATTATATCTACAAGTGAAACCGTGAACAACATGGCTTCTGATTTTTGTCGCCAATGATTGATGAAGTTTTGAATTAGGTTCTCTGTAATGAACGCTCGTTCAATGATGATGGCGCTGAATAGAAATAAGGGCAAAGCAAGCAGCGTTTCACTTGTTAGTAGGTTTTCGAGTATTGCTGCGAATGGAGTAAATGCACTCCCACCGATACCTCCTGAGACAAGTGCGTAGAATGAAAGTAAGGCTGCTGCTCCAACAAGGGTAAAAGCGACAGGAAACCCTGAATAAATAACCACAGCACTTAAGATTAGCAAGCATAGTGCCCCTGCCCCATCTTGCCAGTTCATTGAGAATAGAGAGGATGTGAATAGGTCAAAATTAGAATATAAAAATTCCATAATTTCTTATGCCTCCCTGCTCTCATTTACTGTTTTCACAAAAATTTCTGATTTCAACTTATGCAAAGTTAGCCCTGCTTTACTGGCCATTGATATACCGGCAAGTGCTGTTAAGTGTGTAAAGAATGTGATGATGAAAATAAAAGCACATAAGCCAATTATTCTTAGTGATGAGGGATCACTGAATGCATCTAATGAAAATAGAAATTGGAGCTTGCCCAACTCACTTAGGAAGAACTCCCATGACAACCCAAATATTAGAGCTGAAGTTGGGATGACAAAAAGAACTGCACCTAGAAGATTTATTATCGCTTGTTTTTTTGCTGATGTTTTTTTGTAAATAGTTTGAATTCTTAAATGTTTGTTTGAAAGAAGGTTATGA
Organism: Hyphomicrobiales bacterium; assembly: GCA_021775385.1. Lineage (GTDB taxonomy): Bacteria > Pseudomonadota > Alphaproteobacteria > Rhizobiales > HXMU1428-3 > HXMU1428-3. Next base: position 2,182 of record JAJFHW010000019.1, read on the forward strand.
GCACAACCTGCTATTATTAAAAGACCAATCGACAGCCAGTTCATTTCAAACAATGCGGTAAATTTTATGCCATATATATTTTTTAAAATTAGCCACGTAAACTGAGCTAAGATCATAAGTAAAATGATCCAAGAAAAAATTTCACCTGCTTTGACCGTTAGATCATCAATATTTTTGCTGACCCGTTCAAAAAATTTCAGCAACGCATTACTTTCTACTATTTAGGTCTACGGACAGCTCTTAACTATAAGCCTGTATGTTTTTATGTATCCCTATATGAGTTTTCATAAGAACTCATTCTTACTCATTTTATTGATATTAGCAGGCACTTTCATCGTTTGGCAATTCTTGTTGTTGGGTAAACTTTGTCTCTGACAAAAGCTAAAAACATAAATTTATCTATAACACCAGGTAAGCGACCAATTTCTTTGCCATTTTTCATGACTACAAATGTAGGAACCATATCAATTGGTTTTCTTAAATGATATTTGCCAGTGCCGGCATCATCCAGGTTCACATTTATCCAAGGAGCTTTTTTGGCCAAACTATGTGTTTTATAAAGACTGGCAACTTCTTGATCAAACACAGCGCAATGATTGCATATGCTTGTTTTAAACATGATCAACTCAAAAGTGGTTTCTATTTGTTTTTTTGTTTGCCCAACAACTGCTTGAGCAAAACAAGCACCGACTAGTGCCATGGCCAGGTAGCCAATCCAACGCGTCATTTTTTTACATCCCTATTGCCCCTAAAGGAGCTAATTTACCCTTAGGTGGAATGTCTCAGCTATTTGGATTTCACTCAATCTAGTTCTATCTAACTAGTTAATTTACTTAGTTAAAATACATGATTAACTCGTATAGTTTCACCATCATCCAGTCTGTTTTTTTTAATTTATGAATTGATTAAAATGGGGAAAGCGGCGTGAATGAGGAAGAAAGCAGCACTGTTCCAAAAATAATAATAATAACTGCTCCGCCCATTGTGCAAGCATCGTAAACATAACTACCGAAACGACTATTTTCGCTTGAAGAAAAATAAGCAAATTTTCTCCCCCCGACTACTGCCATCGTCACAAATGAAATTGTTATAGCTGTGCCCAATGCCATAGCATAAACGGAGAGAACGCCGATCCAAAACACGCCTTTAATCAATGCCAATGCCAGGACATAAAGAGCGCCTGTGCAAGGACGCAAACCAACTGAGAGTACAAGTGACACTATTTTTGCCAAGTCCCACTTACCCTGGACATCTTCAGCCCTTGGAATATGACTGTGACCGCAACCACAATCATCATGGTGCTCATGATCGTGATGTTCGTGATTATGTGAATGGTTATGAGTAGAATGGTCAGCTCTACCTGATTTCCACTTCTTATGAAGAAGAGAGTAAAGCAAATAAACTCCAAGCAAGATAATTAGAATATAAGACAATTGAGTAAATTGCAGACCCAGCTTTTTAATAGTTGTTCCACTGGCACTAAAAACCAGTGCTGGAATTGCGACCAATGAAACCGCTACCGTACCTTGTACTAACGAGGACAGGAAGGAGAGTAATATGCCTCTCCGCATCGTTTGATTGTTGGCCATAATATATGAGGAAACGACAACTTTGCCATGACCTGGCCCGGCTGCGTGCACCAAACCATATAGAAAGCTAAGGCCAATAAGCATGACTGCAAAACTATAATCATTTGTCTTTTTAAATTGTTGTAAATAGTTAGTGAGTGTGTTGCTCAAAATGATCTGTTTTTGGTTTACCCAAATGGTGAGGGATTGCCACAAGTTTTTTTTACTTGTTGTATTTTGATTTTCTCTTACTTTTTGAGCACCAGCAGTATTTTGAGGAATATTATTTTTATCATTTGACTTGCCCTTGCCAAAATCCATCAATGAGCGCCTAATTTTTTTTTCAGACGTTGCCCCACTACTATTATTTTCTGCAATTTGTATTTTTTGCAACTGAGATTGGCGGAGAGGATTGGCTTCAGCTGAACTGCTGAAATTGCTGATTAGAAACACGCTCATAATCAATGAAAAAATATTTAGTGCTGACATATGGAACTTAAACTTCATTTTATATTGAATTCTTAATTTGAGAGACAGCTTACTGTGAAGGTTGGAGCGAACAAAGCCCCTGCCCCTTTATTTTCTTCATTCGTTGGATCTGGCGCTGCTCCTAGTTTTTGTTCAATTAGTGCCGTTTGCTCAGAGCCAGCTTTTTTCTTTTCGATCATACACTGTGAGGATGTGTTTTTTGAGAACGATATGGATGATTTGTTTTTTGGTTCCATAAAAGCTATGAAAAACTCAGGATCATAAATTGCAAACTTCATTGGTTTGGCTAGAATTTTTAATGGCTTTGTCAATGGCAAAGTGAATTCTAAGACGAGTTCATCATTTATGTAGGTGAGTTCTGTATCAACTGGTTTGTTAAACTTAAGATCGTTTTTTTCTTGTTTACCATAAGTAAAAAAATCGAATTGATGCAAACTTTCAATATTTTCTTTCGCTAAGGGCTCGAGTTCCAATTTGGAATATTTTCCATCTTTGTCAACATCCATACCGACCAAAGCAAATGCTGCATAGCCATTGTCAAATTTCCATCGATGTCGAAACCCTGTTATTTCGAATGTTTTATTCACGAGTAGTTTTGTCTCACTTTCAATAAACACGTGAGGATGTGCACTAGCTCTAGATGGCATGAAAACCACCGTCGAGATTATCACTCCCAAAACAGCTAGGCTCAGGTTTCTATAGACCTGGTTTTGATAAATTCGCTCTCGATATAGAGGCAAGACCTTATGTTCCTTTTAACTGGCTTTTTTAATTGCACATTTAATTTCACTATTATCTTTACTAAGCACTTAGGGATATGTGGTTCATTCCACAATAAGCCTACCATAAATTTTGTTCAAAATGAGAAATTCATTGCAACCAGTTGCGTTATATTGTAACAATTTTTTAACTGTAACAATATAACATTACTACCAGAGGACTCTTTTATGGTCTATCAAAAATTCAAGCAATTTTTTTCTATCTCAATAGTATTATTTATTGCTCTCTTTTCTTATTTCACCTCTCTACATGCTGAAGAGAAAAATAGCACACCTAAAGTTGTGGTAACAATTAAACCGCTACACAGTTTAGTGAGCGGGCTTATGAAAGGAGTTGGAGAACCTAAACTCCTTCTGAAAGGCGCTTCCAGTCCTCATCATTTTCAACTCAAACCTTCTGATGCCCTTGCAATAAAAAGAGCGGACCTAATAGTACGTGTTGGACCGACGCTAGAAACCCCGATGAATAAAGTTCTTGCTACTCTTAGCAGCAAAAATTCTGTTCTAAATGTTATGGAATTAGAGGGGATTAAATATTATAAACTTCGGTCCAAACATCATCATCATGAAGATGAAGGTCATGATGACCACGATGGTCATAAGGAAAAGCATGCTAAGCATGACGACCATGATGAGCACGACGATCATAAAGAAAAACATGCTAAGCATGA
>JAJFHW010000181.1 GCA_021775385.1 Hyphomicrobiales bacterium
GGAATACCCCGGCCATTATCCGAAACGACGAGCGCGCCATCAGCTTCGAGACGAACCTCAATCCAGTTCGCATGTCCCGCCACTGCCTCGTCCATCGAGTTATCAATGATCTCAGCAAACAGATGGTGCAGTGCTTTTTCATCAGTGCCACCAATATACATGCCAGGGCGACGGCGCACAGGCTCAAGCCCTTCAAGAACTTCAATATCAGCTGCGGTATAATCAGCTTCCCCCAGGTTGGCAGCAGCTGCTTTATCTTTCTTCGAAGCTACCTTTGGTGAAGCTTTCTTCTTTTGTGTATTTTTTTCTGTTTTAGCAGTCACTAACTCTACTTTCTTCAAATCTAAATTTTTCCCCGTAACACTAGTATTAGGCTCACTATTATCGTGCGCCCTTTCCCCAGTTTCATCCAATAAATCAGGTTGCTCTTCAGCCTCAGGTACAACAGGCGGTTCCTGTTTCTTAACTGAAGGTTTTGCAGGCTTACCAACTGATTTAACAACAGCTCCTTTTACAACCGACCCAAGCCTTGAAAACAAATCTCGTGCCATCAGAGCGTCCCTCAACCGTTTGTCTCTTACCCCCACTTACTTGTCTCTCAAGTGATAATTTAATGGAAGTATTGAGAATGAAAATGGAAGGCAACATAGTTAAGTCAACACAATCTCTCATGGCTGCATTAACAGACCCGCGCCTTCCATGCGAATCATTTTATTTTACGACAAATAGATTCAATTGTGCGAGCGGCCATTCTGCAACTAACGTAGATTTACGGCTTTTAATAGAAAAATCCCTAAAATTCTTCTCACAAAACTTTACTCAAACCAATTTAAATTCTCTTTTCCACTAAAGCTGCAGTCTTACGGAAGCAGTATTTTGACTGCGAATTATGCCCATTTTTGTAAATACCCTGACAATACCAACTAAAATTAATTGTCATTTCTCACAAAAAAAGCCATATAAACCTACTAAAATGCCCGGTGCAGAAGAAAGCTATGGATAAAAAGCAATGAATAAAAGCTATTTTCTGTTCAAAGACTGTTAAATCGGGTTTAAACCTGTTAAAGACAGAGAAATCCGTAAGGGTAATGTTTTTTGAGAGCAAGCTTTGTAATGAAGTCGCTTTGTGATGAAGCCACTTGCATCAAACAAACAAAAAAATAAAGAGCAACGCACTATACTCATCGATTGCAGATATCTAACATCTTTGATAATTCAAAGAGGGACAATCGAAACAATAAGATTGAAATAGTGCACGGAATGAAAGAGACCCGACCAAATAGGTAGGATCAATTGTCATATGACATTTAAAGAGCTGAACTTAAGCGAAAACATATTATCAGCCGTTGAAAGCGCTGGTTACGATATCCCAACCCCAATTCAACAAGCAGCCATACCACCTGCCATTGAGGGTAAAGATGTACTTGGCATTGCGCAAACAGGCACAGGAAAAACAGCCTCTTTCACAATACCAATGCTAACAAAATTAGAACGAGGGCGTGCACGTGCACGTATGCCAAGATCCTTAATCTTAGCGCCAACTCGTGAACTAGCTGCACAGGTTGCAGAAAGTTTTGAACAACTTGGCAAAAACCATAAACTAACCATCGCTTTACTCATTGGCGGCGTATCTTTTGACGAGCAATTTAGAAAGCTTGATAGAGGGGCAGATGTTTTAATTGCAACCCCAGGTCGGCTAATGGACCATTTTAGCCGTGGTAAAATACTATTAACAGGTGTTGAAATTCTGGTAATCGACGAAGCCGATCGTATGTTAGATATGGGTTTCATTGACGATATCAAAAAAATATGTGGCCTATTGCCTCCTAAAAGACAAACCATGTTCTTTTCAGCCACAATGCCACCTGAAATTCAAAAATTTACTCAAGAATTTCTTAAATCACCGGTAAAAGTTGAAATCGAGCGCCAAAGCAGCACGGCCAGCACGATTACCCAACGTTTTCAATTTATCAACGCTGATGAAAAAACCAAAAGAGAAGAATTCCGTAAAGCCATAAGTGAGCATGAGATAGAAAATGCTATTATTTTCTGTAATAGGAAGCGTGACGTAGAAATTCTCTATAAATCCATGTCAAAACACAAATACAGTGTTGGTGCCTTGCACGGTGATATGGATCAACGCCAACGAATGATCACTTTAGAAAAATTCAGGGCCGGGGAAATAACATATCTAGTAGCAAGCGATGTAGCTGCTCGCGGTCTCGATATTCCAAATGTAGGTCACGTTTTCAATTTCGATATCCCAATTCATGCTGAAGATTATATCCACCGCATTGGTCGAACAGGACGTGCCGGTCGCGAAGGCTATGCAGCTTCATTCATTTCATCAAGTGACAAGAAATACTTTGATGCTATCTTGGAAATGACAAAAGATACCCCTGTATGGATAGGTGAAGAGCCAACTGATCAAGATTTTAAATCTCGCGGACGTGGTAATAGGGGAAGTAAGGGAAGAAATACAGCAACTAACAAACAACCAAGCAGAAATGTTAAGAATAAAAATCAAGAAAATTCTGCCGACGATAAAGATAAGCAAGCTTCAACAAGCAATATAAATGATCGTGAAAACACAAATACTGATCAAAACAAACAAAAAAGCCAAAATAATCGCAAAAATTCAAGTGCGAGAAAAAGTAATACTCAAAAACAACAAAATAAGCCAGGTGAAGACAACCGGCCTGTTTCTACACAACCTAAAAAGAAAACAAATGAACCCGTTTTAGGTATGGGAGAGCACGTGCCAGCTTTCATGTTAAGATCAGTTTCTAAAAACAAAAGCTAACAGGCACAAAACCAAAAAACACAAAAAAAACAATGCGTTATAAAAAAAAGAACCCGTACTGACGAGTATGCAACCACTGGTATATATTGCACTTACAGTAGAATCTGCTAAATATAAAAATTAAGCAATTATAAATGCATGTGCTCATAATATTTTAGACTAATTTAACTGTATAAAACAATAATGGTCATACCAATTATAAAACGTTAGCACATTTATATGTGAAATTTAGGTAAGCCCGTGACTGACAATCAAGACAAAAAACATACGCACGACAGAAGCGTCTCCATTGGAGAAAAAGCTCTGGGTTACATAAAATATAACCAATCGTCCGCTTCACCGGATGGTTATGAGCTATGGTATAACTACGCAAGTGGCTTAAAACCTGAATTAAACAACCAAATTAAAACACTTCTATCCGAAAACCCTCGCATCCAACAAGACCAACTTGATGAGCTTTACTCAACTCATTTTAACGGATCTGAAGTTGATGACCGTATGGAAGAAATCAGCTCTCAAGTTGCTATCGAGTTAAACGAAGTCATGGAAATGGTCGGCAGCTCACTGCAAAACACAGAAAGCTATGGTGAAACTTTAGAAATTTTCACTAGCGAATTAGCCGATATTAAAGACGAAGGCTCCCTGCGCATGATGATTTCATCAATGGCAGCAGCAACCTTCGAAATGGCACAGAATACCAAAGAACTTGAAAGCAATCTGGCTAACTCTAAAACTCAGATTATGAGCCTCAATAAAGATATCGAGTCTATCAAAGCCGAGTCGATGACAGACGCACTCACTGCAATACCCAATCGCAAAAAATTCGATTTAACACTACAAAAAGAAGTGTCATCAGCACTGGATACAAACGAACCTCTTTGTCTGGTTCTTGGAGATATAGATCATTTCAAAGCATTTAATGACAATCATGGCCACCAAACAGGTGACCAAGTCTTAAGGCTAGTTGCGAATATCCTAAAAA
>JAJFHW010000182.1 GCA_021775385.1 Hyphomicrobiales bacterium
GAAGGTTATATCCAAGATGCGGCAGCTTTAGCACGTCGTTTGTTACCACCCTCTGTTGTCTCTCATCAATGGATCCATGCGCTGATTAACAGCCGTGCATTGGCTGAAAGCTTTGAAGCAATCATTCTTAATCCTTCGATACTTCCTCCTGAACAAGTGATCAATATACTGCAATCTATGACAGACCATCTCTCAAGAACAGGCCGTAAAGAAGTTGTCTTGGAGCATGTCACACGCTTGAGTAAATCTTTGCCACATCAAGAAGCCGCAAATTTTGAAGATGAAGGCGCCAAAGAGCCGATGTCAGACGATTTAATGCTTCGCTTACGCATGATGACGATCTTGTCTGACGCAGCCGAAAGATTCCACGCCTCAGCCCAACACGCCAGATTAATTCTATCAAGATAAAACAAAATCCTCGAGAGTAAACCAAACCTCACGACACGAAGAAGGAGCATTGCCCTCTTCGGGCAATGGGACATGACGCCAGAGGCGTCCGGCACCAAGCGCTGCCTCCCGCGGAGGCCCAAGCGCTTGCACGGATGCTGGTGGGCATCTGAAGTGCCACTAAAAATCGCTTGAAATAGCCGTGAGAGACGACCAAAACACAGCTATACGAAGAAGGAGTGACGCCCCTTCGGCGTCAGGACATGGCAAGCTAGCTTGCCCGGTGCCTAGCACCGCCCCTCAGAGGGCCAGCAGCTGAAATAGCCCGTGAGAGAAAACCCAACCTTCAAGGCACGAAGAAGGAGTGACGCCTTTTCGGCGTCAGGACATGGCGCAGCGACAGCGAAGCCCGGCGCAAGCGCCGCCCCTCGGAGGCCTGCCGCTTCAGCGGCAGAATAGCCGTGAGAGAAAAAAATCATCCAAATAAAAATTAAGTCTGTATATTGCCTCAATAATCGATTATTTGAGGCAATATGGTAAAAACAATTTCGGCTCATATCAATCTGGCCAGTCCTGGCGAGCATGAATATCTGGCATCTGTTTCTTTTGAACATGCGAGAAGTGTTGCTTTGCGCATTCAAGAAATAAAATTACGCCCCAGCCGAAATGAAAAACCCTACAAAGTCCCCTTAAGCTTACTCACTTGGTTCACAGAGCATGCCGCAGCCGGACGTGAGCTAACAAGGGAAGAAAATGGCCAAGCCATAGATGCAAAGCTATTTACCAACCAGGCCGTTTTACGGGAGCAAATAGAAACTTTTTCTCTTAAAAATAAGTTTTATCTTGAAGTTGAGGTCACTGAGCTAGATCAAAATGATGAAAGCTGCGCGAGAGAAGACCAAGGTGTGATGAACATTGAGGTCCAGCTCTTTTATGGCCCAAAGGCAAAATGCTCTCTAAGTCTTGAACCATTAAATCCTGGCACAGAAAAACAATTACTATTTCCCAAAAATTGCGGTGCAGACGGGCGGTTTGATTTAGTCGAGGCGGGAGTAAAATCTAACTTAGGCCCTTTAGATCCGCGTTCAGATAAACGATTACTACTTTGCACAGTAAAACTATCAGATACCTGGCAGCCCCTGCGCAACAGCATCATCGAAAGACTGCATATATATGAAGGGACAACAGAAGTCCCAAGTGAATATATTGAAGATGAGCATCATTACGAAGAGCTTTATAAAACATTCCCTCATGCCCAAAATAAGAAATTTCCAAAAGGGTTGAAAGCATTTGGTCCTCTGTTGCCGTCAGCTCCGAAAGAGAAAAGAGGTCCCTGGACCATCAGTTTAAAGGCACCGTTAAACGATCACTTTTGGTTAGAAATGGCAGAAATTAGAGCTGCTCACAATAACCAACCTTTAAGAGGGTTTGTCGAGCTTCTTATCCCTGAGCCTGGTGGTAATATTCAGGTGGAGTGTCAATTTGCTATTCAGTTTGACGATGAAGATTGGCTGATCATAACAGATGGGGCAGCGGTTGCCGCTCCTTTGTTATTGCCGGTAAATCGAGAAAAATCTTTTTGGCAAGAAGACAGCCTGGCTGGTGAACTGAGCTTGTCAGTTCCAAAAATTCATTGCCCGGCTAGTCAGTTTCTCTCCATTCAATATTTTGGTTTTGGGCTCAGCGAAGGACCAGTGAATATTGCACTCACCCCGTCTAAAAAAGATACGGAGTTTTATAATGTAAAGCCTGAAGTCACGGAAATGAGCAATCAACAACATCAACTAATATTGCTCAACCAAATCGCTCTTAACAAAAAACAAAAACTGCAAAAATCAGAATTTAAACTGAAGTGCTTTTGGCCAGACAAACAAAAAACTGAAACTTTTAAAATCAATATCAAACTGGTAGAGAAATCTTACAGCCAGGCTTTAGCTATTGATATCGGCTCAAAAGCGATCGCTGTTGCAGGGATCGACCCTAACGGTGAAGCTGATGAAATTATCAATTTACCTTTAGGAAAAAGTGCGCAAAATCAATTTCTGGATGAAGCATTTATCACTTCGAAAGTGTCTTTATCTGGTCGTCTGGATAACGCCGAAGTTGACAGCGAACTAGACGAGCAAAATTGGCGCACAAAAGAATTTCCAATGAGTATTTCCTTTTCTAAATCAGGTTGGAAGAAATCAGCAGTAACCAGCCGTTTGAAAAAATTACAACGCAGCTATGATCTTGCTCTTCCCTCAAAACATGAAACTGAGGCCGGAGAGAAATTCAATTTAAAGCGAATTTTTTCTCAAGTGAGTAATAGTGAAGATCCACCATCAAATGGCGTGCAAATAACAGGCGCTATAGAAGGTGAAAAAACTAAATTCTCCCCTCCGGTTTTTCTATCAGCAACACGCTTGCAACAAAAAGATAGAAATGAAGAGGATGCAACATCTCCATTAGAAACTGATCATTTTAAAACAGGACTGACATCGTCATTAAATTCAAGTTGGCTTATGTCAGACGTTCTTGATGAATTATATAATTTTTATGGAACATATTTAAATTCACAAAAAGCACTGCCTGGGAATAAAACAGTTGCTGAGAGTGGCGAAAAACAAAAAACCTCTAAACTTAAAAAAGAAGTTTTTCTTACACTGACACATTCTTCAAATCTGTCTACCATTGGCAAAAGGCGGTATGAAATAGCCGGTGCTTCAACACTTGCGAAATATGAACAAGGCAGTTTTCTAGAAATGGGGCCAATGGCCGAGTTGCTAGGCTTCACAGGTTCTGATCAGTTAAAGAACAATGTTGTTTTATTAGATGAAATATCCGCATCCAGTTATCATTCATTAAAGGAAATGGCAGAACGCGACCAGCCGGCGCGGGCCAAAAAAGTGCAACAAATACATATAGATATTGGTGCAAGCCATGCAGCTTTATGCGCTCAATCTGGTTGGGTTGGAGAGAGTAATGCATTGGTTGATACGGTCCACGGTATTATAGAATTGCCTTTAGGTGCACGAGCGCTTGAGTTAGCATTAACGAAAGAAATTTCACAAGTCCTTGAAACAGCCATTAGCGCCGGGGCGCAAATAATTAGACAAATAGATCTTCCAAACAATCTTGAAGCTGTTATTGCAGCCGAAAAAGAAGAGACAAAAGTCACTTTTGGCCAGAACCAATTTTTAAAAAATTTAAGACAAGCAATATATCAGTCCCAAACGGTTAAAGACCAGGCTGGAAATGATTTGCATATTGTCATTGGTAAAAGTGAAGAAAAATCAAACTTGCCCTTAACTCTAGATGCATCTGTAGTTCCTCAAGGTGATCCTATTAGCTTATGGCATGGGTTGCGTGGTGAGCAGCTGGTTTGCATCAGTTCAGAAGGTGAAGCCGAAGACGAAAAAACATGGCACATAGAGTTAAGATTAGAAATTGACGCTCTGGCGCAAAAAGTAGGTCCCTTATCAACTTACCTCGCTTTTGTTGCTGAACTTTTACCCAGGTCAATAGAGCAAGTCCTCCCTAAAACCAGTCAAAGAGCTGAGCGACTTTTCTCTGTTTCCGGTGGAGCCTCACTATTTGCTCCATTTAGAAAATTGATCGAGACAACAGCAAAAAATTTAGAGTGTCGATTGTTGCCCTTGCCAGAAGATTATAAAGATGCAAAATCAGCCACGTCATTGGGTGCCTTAGAGCTTTTCCATCATCAAAATAAAGCGCCAATGATGAAGCAATTGCCAAATGTAATTCTTGTACCGTTATCTGATGAGAATGAAGCTGAAAATGATATGATTTCAGTCGCTGAAAATGGCAAATTGATTGTTATAAAAACAACAAGAACTGAAGGCGCTTTACAGAAAAATATCTCATCAGTGCAATTAATTGAAACTTTGCCCGGTTTTGGAAGTTTGTTAAACGAAGATCCAAAAGCAGTATATTGCCAAACGTATCTGGATGACCTGGATAGAGCAACGGCTGATCAATGGGCAGTAGCAGGCGCCGAATGGCAAGCCTATCTGGATCTTTGCTACCAAACATTATTGAACATGCCAGTTGAATTGTCTCAAAATAATGATACCTCACCAGAGCTTGAAAACACTGGAAGTGTAGAAAAATCTAAAGGTCAGACCTGGGCTTATAAAACACTGAAAAAAGAAGAAGCCCAGCTTACAATCGGTGAAAAAACCTTCTGGGTCAGCACCGGCCTCACCCGCTCAACTTTTTAGCTCCACTCAGGTATTAAAATGCGTGATAGAAAACTATCTACCTGAAGAAGGAGTGACGCAACTTTGGCGTCAGGACATGGCAGCAAAGCTGCCCGGTGTAAGTGCTGTCTCTCGTAGGCCCCGCATCGAAGCAGCGGCATAGCTCATGAGAGAAAAAACCCCTGATATCTGCCGATTATGAAAAACGTAGGCCAAAGGCCGTCAACGCCTAGCGTTGCACCTCGTAGGGCGGCCACTTCGTGGCCACCGCCCGTGAGAGAGAAAAAGCCGTTAATAAACTTATTAACGGCCACACACTTGCCATTTATATCAAGATAATGCTTTTCAATTGCAAACGGACGTGAATTAAGCGGCTAAAAAGCCTAAATTTTCTAAGCTTTAATATCAACAATCAGCTACAAATGGTATAGTCACAAAGGAACTTCGTTGTTCATCAGATAAACAATGAACAATTCCAACAGCTTGTAAAAAATATAGACCGGGGGTTAAGTCTAAATGTCTTTATTGCGCGCACCAGCAATGGTTTTTGGTGGCTTGATGCGAACGGCTTTGACAAATGAGCGTTTGTTCCTCATGGGGCTAACCAGCTTAGCCCTTTCACTAGCCTCAGGCTGGACAACCTTTGAAGGCATGACCAACTTCACCCGCTCTCCCGTGCTATGTTTTCTCATCACATTTGGCGTGCAAGGCATCATGCTGGTCAGCGCCTGGATGATCGGGGAAACCTTAGTTCCAGTTAAAAATAAAGAAGACAGCAAAGAACAAAAAAACCGACTTGTTAACGCAATTATGGGGCCGCTATCATTTTTTAAAGTCTGGATGATTTGGGTTGTCTTTTTCTTTGCAATGGCCATTTCCGTTTTCTTTTCGTTTGATAGTTTATTCAGCTCAATTTTCTCGAACGAAGAACGCCAGCGCGCAGGCGAAATCAGGGCACAAAACCAGGTAAGCGGCGTTCTAACAGATTTGAAAAAGCGGGTTGACCAACGTAAATTTGAAGCCATCGATACTTTGGTCGCGGCACCGGGCTGGAAGAACTATAATGAACGTCTTGACCAAATGGGAAAAATTGCGCGCTCAGCTCCAGAATTGGTAGAGCAGCAACTCTTAAATAAACTCCGTGGTGAGCAAGCCGAAATTGCCGGTCATCAAGAAACATTGGCTCAGGCCAAAGGACAAAAGGCTGGTTTCAAAGCTCAACAATTTAAAATAGAGCAAAGCATCAAACGCCTCCAAGCTGACAGACCAGGCCTAAACGCTGAAGTTGATCAGTTACGCCAACAATTGCGAGAAAAGCAACGCCAGCTAGATATTAAGTTGGCAGAAGCTCAGAAAGAATCAAAAGGCATTGGCTCCACAGGCCGTGAAGGCGAGGGTCCAAAATTCAGAGCCATAAAAAAAGAAGAGCGTCGCATCAAAGCTGAAAGAGATGTTCTCAATACTCAAAAAGATTTAGCATCCACTCGCTTAGAAAAACTAGATGAAAAGGTTGCTAAACTTAATCAAGAACTCGAACTAATCAATGGCGAAGTGGCAAAAATCGAAGGCAAAGCCTCAGTTGCAAAACAGTTCATTACAGCGCAAACCAAGCGTCAATCAGCTAACATAGTGGAAGATTTATCAGCAACAGCAAGCATTGATAGTTTAGATGCAGCAAGAGACAGATTTCAGCAAGAGCCCAATCAATCGACGTTTTTAAACATCCAAAAAAATTGCACGAACTTGCATAATGCTTTAACTGAAGTTCCAAAAATTGCGTCTCAAATTCGCGCCATTTCTTGTGAACCTGGTGCCGCCACAGCAACAGTTGCAGCAAGAATTTTTACCTTACAAGATGCCCAAAAATCTTTAGAGACCAAATGCGCAATCGGAAAAGGCCGTCGTTCCACCAAAATTGACAGCCTTTTGAAATTGGGTCGACGCTGTATTCAAGGGTCTGGATTGCCTGAAAAAGATGCAAATTCATTCCGAAATATTCTTAGTCGTATTGATTTAAACCGAGATGATAAAGCTAAAAACTTTGTCGTAACGTTGAATGCATTTGATGATGGGAACTGGCTGGCTTATCTGGCGTTAGGTCTGGCCATTGCGATTGATAGTCTGGTGTTTATTGCCGGCTTAATCGGTGCGAAAACAGCATCTTATGAAAACACTGGCAGCCCAGCAGATGTCATGAAGTATGGGCTTGGTATGTCAACAGAGATTTACGGCCACGAACCTGAAGATATCCGAACCAAGAAAATATTTTTCCGCTCCATCAACGGTCCCTCTCCTGAAAAAGGTTATTTAGCGGTCATCGATATGAAAAACCTAATGAAGGAAGAAAAACAGTATGTCACCAAAGTGCTTACAATAGCAGGTGACAATATCAAGCTAGATAGTGTGAACCCGTCAGCCTATCACATTGAAGAAACCTTCTATCAAAACTTGGCCCGCCAAGTTTATCTCTGGGATCAGTTTAACAAACCCGCCGTTAAAAAACCAAAACCGGTAGCGCGTAAAAATACGCCAGAAAATAATTTGCAAAACATCCAAAAAGGATTTGATCTCAACCAATTTGGTCAAGCACCAAAAGGCGCCATCATAAATAAGGGAGAGGTCAGAACCGCCTTTAAGAAAAATGGACCTGAAAAGAAATCACTCGGCTTAAACATCACATCTGCAAATAAAACGGCTGATGAAACAAGCAGTCAAGAAAGTGAAGAGGCAGTCCCATCAGTACCATTAGTCACACGCAGTGAAGAAAAAACATCGAGGCAAAAGCCTCTTCAAATGCTGAAACAAAAATTCTACGGCGCCAATGAAAACGGTGAAAACCAAGTGCCAGATGAAGAAAGCGTGGAGACAGAAACGCTCAGCAATGAGCCTCAAGAAACTGCTTCGAATGAGAAATCTGAAACTGTAAGCGAGAATATAAAAGAAATCATCGCAGACACAACCAACGACAACACAGAAAAAGATGGTACTGATAAAGGGTAATAGCGCGGTTGCTTGTGGGCAACCTGAAGCGCCACTAAAGCGCGGTTGCTAGTGGGTAACCAAAAGCACCAATAAAAAATAGTGGCTAGTAGGATATATAAATTAGTAAAATTTCCGCTTTTGACTCGAAGCTGACCTGATAATCACGATTTCCGTTAATTGTATTTTTCAAACGGTTAAATACTCAGAAACCAGCTCGTCTTTTAAATCTTCCATTTTTCCCATGGCGACGCTGCGGCCGCGGTCCATGATGATGAAGTTTTTCCCCACCCGGCGCGCAAAAGGGAGTTTTTGTTCAACCAGCAGGATTGTGATGTTTTCTTCCTCATTCAATTGCGTGATCACATCGCCAATTAATTTCACAATATTAGGTTGGATACCCTCGGTAGGCTCATCAAGAATCAAGATAGTTGGGTCGATGGTCAGTGCACGACCAATAGCTAATTGTTGTTGTTGGCCACCAGATAAATCGCCGCCGCGCCGATGCAGCATTTCTTTTAACACGGGAAACAATTCAAATATTCGCTCAGGGATGGTGCGGATTTTATCGCGCCTTGCAGCAAGGCCAATGCGTAAATTATCCTCAACGGTCAATTGAGCAAAAATATCTCTCCCTTGCGGGACATAGCCAATACCGAGTTTAGCGCGTTTTTCTGTGCTGTTCTTGGTCAAGGCGGTGCCGTCAAAAATGATATCCCCTTTGCGAATGGTTTCTAATCCCATAATAGACTTTAAAAGCGTTGTCTTACCAACCCCATTGCGTCCCATCAAACAGGTGCAACTTCCCTTGCGGAGGTCAATGTTTATATCCCATAAGGTGTGGCTACTGCCGTAATATTGATTTACATTTTGCAAGGTTAACATTGGCTCACTCTCCTAAATAAACTTCTTTGACCCGACGGTCATCTTGCATTTCATCCATATTGCCCTCAGCCAAAACATGACCTTCATGTAAAACTGTGACTTTGTTGGCAATAGAGCGGACAAAATCCATATCATGCTCAACCACAACCACAGACCGCTCTCCAGTTAAACGGGTGAGGAGCTCTGCGGTTTTATCCATTTCCTGATGAGTCATACCGGCAACCGGTTCATCAACAAGCAACAGCATCGGATCTTGCATCAACAACATGCCAATTTCTAACCATTGTTTTTGCCCGTGTGAGAGGGTATCGGCTTTGATCTGCGCTTGATCTTTCAGGCCAATAAGCTCCAGAGCTTCAGCAATTTGATCCAACTGCTCGGGAGAGAGACGCGCTTTCAAAGATGACCAGCAATCTTTTTTCATATGCATGGCCAGTTCCAAATTTTCATAAACCGTATGATTAGGAAACACGGTAGGTTTTTGGAATTTGCGACCAATGCCCACCGAGGCAATTTCATATTCGGTCATTTTTGTTAAATTCATGTCTTGACCAAAATAGCATGTACCATGATCTGGACGAGTTTTTCCTGTGATCACATCCATCATGGTGGATTTTCCTGCTCCGTTCGGGCCGATGATGCAGCGTAGCTCTCCCACATCAATATATAGATTAAGATCGTTTAGCGCCTTAAAGCCATCAAAGCTGACGGTGATATTTTCCATATAAAGAACCACACCGTGGCTGGTGTCTACAGCACTTCTGTCGACATCTATTTTGCCACGTGTAAAAGGCAAACGTTCCTCAGCGATAAAATCATAGACCTTGTCGCG
>JAJFHW010000183.1 GCA_021775385.1 Hyphomicrobiales bacterium
TGAATTTAATCCTGAACAAAGAGATGAATTTTGCAACACGGCACTGATTGAAGCATCAGAACATAGTGCGGTGAAATGTCTTAAGTCGTTAATAGATAGTGGTGTGGATTTATTCGCCGAGAACCAGGTTTCAGAACAAGCAATAACGGTTGCCAACAATCTAGAAGTTGTGACTGCGTTGGTCGAAGCTGGTTCTGATATTAATGACATCAATAAGGGAACACGGGCCAAGGTGCTGGGATATAGTGTTGATGAAGCACCTGATATTTCTGAAGAAGAATTTTACCAAGGCAGAGAACGCGTGTTCGGGACATCTAACCCGGAACGTGCGAATAACCCTTTCTGGTTAGCCATGGTGAAGTGTGGTGGGTCGGCCTATCATGCTGCTAGCAAGTTCGATAATAATCGTATCATATACAAAGATGGGCCAGTTTGGAGTTTTGATCGTTTTGGCAAATCGATTACACCTTTACCAGATGGTCGCATTATCGAAATTGCTGGCGAACATGAAGACCACTATGATCCTGATTTTTGTATTTACAACGATGTTTTTGTGCATGACGGTCAGGGCAATTGTGAGATTTATACTTACCCAAGAGACCTATTCCCACCAACAGACTTCCATACTGCGACCCTCGTTGATGAGTACATTTATATTATTGGCAACCTTGGTTATGGAGAAGACAGGAGGCCGGGTTACACGCAAGTTTTTCGTTTGGAAATCGACACACTAAAAATGGAACGAGTTGAGACCGCCAGAGACATTCCAGGCTGGATTAATCGCCACAAAGCTAAGTACGATGGCAAATCAATAATCACCATTGAAGGTGGCAAACTGATAATCGATCAGAACGGAAAAGAGGATTACATTGATAATGAGCACAAATATTCTCTTTGCTTAAAATCAATGGAGTGGAAGAGAGGCTGATACTGCTCCGCATTGAGCTGTATTTTGAGCCTCTGATTGAATCTCAAATGCTAAAGCCAGCCGGCTAGTTAAGTGAACGGCTCTAGCAGATAAAGAGCTTAATCACTTATGCGAATTTTTACATAAGTGCCTGGTGCTTCTTCGATCACCTTTAAGTTGCGATCTCCTGGAATGCGGGCAGGGACTTTTTTACCGCCGCGTCTTTTCGCCCATTTACCCCAATCGACCCACCAAGAGCCTTTGTGTTCTTTTGATGTTTCAAACCATTCTTGAGCTGTTTCACATTTTTTGGTGTTCGTATGATAACCGTACTTTTTTGCCTTGGGCGGATTTACAACGCCGCCAATGTGACCAGAGCCACCAAGAACAAATTTCACGGGGCCTTTTAATTTGTGCACTGCTGGGTAACTTGATTGCCAAGGTGCAATATGGTCGTCTTTGGTTGAGAGGAAGTAACTTGGCGTTTTGACTTTTTCAATATCAATCGGGACACCATTTAACTCGAGCACATCTTTTTTCATGAGCCCGTTTTTCTTATAAAAATTCCGTAAATAATAAATCAACATGGATGCTGGTAAACGCGTTGAATCTGAATTCCAATATAACAAATCGAATGGCAGAGGCTCTTTACCTAATAGGTAATTATTGACCACGAATGACCAGATAAGATCATTTTCTCTCAATAGTGAGAACATACCCGACATATGGTGGCCTTCAAGATAGCCCTTCTTGCCCATATATTCTTCCATGGCATTCAACTGCTCATCATCAATGAAAATGGAAGCTTCGCCGATATCAGTGAGGTCAACCATGGTTGTTAAGAAGGTTGCCGCTTTAACGCGATTATCATTTTTGGCTGCCATGTAAGCCAGTGTTGCGACACTTAGAATTCCGCCAATGCAGAACCCTAGGAGGTTCACTTCTTTTTCACCGGTGGCTTCTTGAATGGCATCGATAGCGGCGAGTGGCCCTTCGGTCATGTAATGTTCAAAAGATTTATGTGCCAAGTCTTTGCGTGGGTTGACCCATGAAATCACAAATACAGTATGACCTTGATCAACTGTCCATTTAATCAGGCTGTTTTTTTCCTGAAGATCGAGAACATAGAATTTATTAATCCATGGCGGAACAAAGAGAATGGGTCTGCGATGAACGGTTTTGGTTGTCGGTGCATATTGTATCAATTGGATAAGGTCATTTTGGAAAACAACTTTACCTTTTGTCGCTGCAATGGTTTCTCCGACCTTGAACGCAGTATCATCAGATGTACTGATTTTTAATTTGCCCTGGCCGCGCTCTAAGTCACGTAATAAATTTTCCATTCCACTGATCAAGCAATCACCACCAGTTTCCTGAACTTTTTTCAGAACCAGGGGATTGGTTGAAGCGAAATTACTTGGTGAGATAGAATTTACGAATTGGCGTGTGTAGAATTTAGCTTTTGCATGACTTTCGGCATCTATACCATCCAGGTCATGGACGATATCATTCATAAATTTTGAAGTGATTAAGTATGATTGCTTGACGAAGTCTGATACCAAATTTTCTGACCATGATGGATCAGCAAACCGTCTATCTCCATAATCTGGACTAATAACCGGTTGAACGTTTTTACCACTCATGCGCTCTAGCATAGATTGCATCAACTGATAATTCTGCTGTGCAACATTTTGCATAATTGATTCATATTTGGCGGGGTTTGCCATCATTTGTGCGCCAAGTTCCATAAAAGCCCGGCCTGCAGCAAAGGGATCAAAAAACTGGAAATCAGAGCCTGATGCCTGCTTTGTTTGTTTCGCCCAGAAATCATTTACCATTCTCTGGCTATGATCCATAACTGACGCCATTCTAGACGCTGCATCCTCTGACTTAAAATCAGGGGGCATGAAAAGATTATTCATAGGATTTTCTTTAACAGTCATGGTTGGCCTTACCTATATTTTATATAGTTATTTTCTGCTCTTGATTCCTTAATAACCTCTTAAGTTTTAGGCATAACCCATTATTATATAATAGTTTTTACATTACACTGATAAGAAACACACACGCTAAAAATCTCTCTTAACTGATTAAGTTTCTTTCAGTATATTTTTAATTTTCATGAGCTGAACCTATAAAGTACCCCTTTGGGGCTATATTTGATTATGGTAAATTCGTAATCTTGATTTCCGCGGTAAATGTAACACAAAACTTAAGCAAAGCCTATTCTAGCTTGTGACAATTTGTCAAAATTATTCATTAAATCCAATGCCTTATGCATCCGCAGCATTTTGCACTCTTCTTTTGCAACTTTTCCTTTCTGATTAAAATGTAAACAGCCGCTAAACTTGACAAAATTGCTGCGATGCAGAAAATGTTTCGTTTGTACCATTGTAATTTAATATTTTATGGATAAGGTACTTAAAGCGAAAAATTAGAATATTGACTTGGGATTAACCCATTAACTATGCTTCGCATGATGAACTTATCTGCCTAAGTGTTTGTTTAAATTAATAATCTGTATCAAGAGAATTTATATTTTAACTTATCTGAGAGGTCGCAAACCACATGCTTTATCATTTATATGAAATGAATCGCGGTTTATTTCATCCCGCTAGAATAGCAGCAAAATCTGGTAGCCTTCTCTTTAATTCACCTCTTAACCCTGTTTCTCAGACGCCTTTTGGCCGCAGTGTTGCTGCTATGTGCGATGTTTTTGAACGCGCAACTCGCCAATATGGTAAACCACAATTCGAGCTTGAAACAACAATCGTCGATGGAAAAGAAGTTGACGTGACTGAAAAAACAGTTTGGCGCAATGATTTTTGCCGTTTGCGCCACTTTGAAAGGGATGTTCCACTTTCTGTTTCTAAAGCTTCGCCTCGTGTACTATTAATTGCACCAATGTCTGGTCACTACGCAACGCTTCTTCGTGGCACTGTTGAAACATTTTTACCTCATGCGGAAGTGTATATTACAGACTGGGTAGATGCTCGGATGGTGCCAACATGCGCCGGCACGTTTGGACTTGATGATTATATCACTTACCTCATCGATATGATGAAACTGTTTGGCGGCGATGTTCATACTGTAGCAGTTTGCCAACCATCGGTTCCACTGCTCGCAGCTGTTGCTCACATGGAAGCTGAAGGTCTTGAATATGCACCCAACAGCATGACACTGATGGGCGGGCCTATTGACACGCGCATTAATCCAACAGCAGTGAATAAATTTCCGGAAGAAAAAGACATCAATTGGTTTAGGGATCATTCCCTATCTACAGTTCCATGGACATTTCCGGGCGGTGGGCGCGAAGTTTACCCAGGTTTTTTACAGCTCGGAAGTTTTATGGCAATGAATTACGATAGCCATGCACAGTCTCACTCCGATCACTTTTTTGACCTGATTAAGGGTGATGATGAATCAGCTGAAAAACATCAAAGCTTTTATGATGAATATCTTGCTGTTATGGACCTTACATCTGAGTTCTATTTAGAAACCGTAGAAAAAGTGTTTATTGAAAAACAACTGCCTCGTGGTTTGCTGAAATATAAAAATAAAAAGATTGATCCATCTAAAATTAAGAACGTTG
>JAJFHW010000184.1 GCA_021775385.1 Hyphomicrobiales bacterium
TGGGGGAGCAAGCCGAGCAGGAATTCATGAAGTTCGTGCCCAATGATGACAACCGTAAATTCACTGAGCTTTACAACGCAAGACGGCTATCATCTCGTTACGTACCCAAAGACGCGCAGGTCTGTATCAGCACCATACAGCGTATGTATTCGATTTTGAAGGACGAAGCGCTGGACGATGCGGCAGAGGAAATCCCACTGGCCGAGCAGCTAACAAAGCCGAAAGAGCCGGTGCCTGTCGGTTATAACGAAAAAGTCCCGCCCGAGTTTTTTGATTTCATCATCATCGATGAATGCCACCGCTCGATTTACAATCTGTGGCGACAAGTGCTGGAATATTTTGATGGTTACCTGGTTGGCCTCACCGCTACGCCAGACAACCGTACTTACGGTTTTTTTGAAAAGAACGTGGTCAGCGAATACGATCATGAAAAGGCCGTGGCCGATGGCGTGAATGTTGGCAATGAAGTCTATGTGATCGAAACCGAGAAAACCAAAAGCGGTGGCACGATTAAAGCCAATCGCCAAGTCGAACGCCGCGAAAAACTCACCCGCAAAAAACGTTGGGAAACGCAGGACGAAGACGAAGTCTATGCCGCGTCACAATTGGACAAAGACATCATCCTCCCGGATCAAATCCGCACCGTGATCCGCACGTTTAAAGAACAACTACCCAATATATTCCCTGGACGAAATGAAGTCCCCAAAACCTTGGTCTTCGCCAAAACTGACAGTCATGCCGATGACATCATCCAGACCGTGCGTCAGGAATTTGGCGAAGGCAACGAATTTTGTAAAAAAATTACTTATCAATCAAAAGAAGATCCAAAGTCCGTGCTGGTACAGTTTCGCAATGACTATAACCCACGCATTGCCGTCACCGTGGACATGATCGCCACCGGCACGGATGTCAAACCGCTGGAATGCCTGCTGTTCATGCGCGATGTCAAAAGCCGCAATTATTTCGAGCAAATGAAAGGCCGGGGAACGCGCACGTTAGGCTATGATGACCTGAAGAAAGTCACCCCGTCGGCCACCAGCGCCAAGACCCATTATGTGATTGTGGACGCCATCGGTGTAACCCAATCGCTGAAAACGGCCAGCCAGCCGCTGATCACCAAGCCCCGCGTGTCGCTCAAAGACTTGGCCATGGGCGTGATGATGGGTGCGACGGATGAAGACACCGTTAGTTCGCTGGCGGGTCGCCTTGCCCGCTTGAATAAACAACTGAGTGAAAAAGACCTGACGCGCATTAAAGAAAAATCGGGCGGCTTGGTATTAACTGATATAGTCGGCAGCCTGTTGGCCGCCATCGACCCAGACAATATCGACAAAAAAGCCCGTGAAACCGGGAAAATACCGGAAGACCAAGAGCCGTCAGCCGAAGCCCGCACGCTAACGCAAAATGGACTGGTTGGTAGTGCCGCGAACGTTTTTACTGGAGAGCTGATTGAGCTGTTAGAGACCATCCGCCGCGATAAAGAACAAATCATCGACCACGGCGCAATAGATGACCTGATCCGCGCCGAATGGGACGGCGACGCAACTGAAAATGCCAAAACCATGGTGCAAGACTTTGAATGCTATTTGGAAAGCAATCAGAATGAAATCGAAGCCCTAACCATTTTCTACAAAACGCCACAACGGCGGCAAACCGTGACCCTGGCCATGATTAAAGTCGTTATGGATGCCATCCGCGAAAACCAACCCAAGCTCGCGCCGCTGCGTGTTTGGCGAGCCTACGCCCATCTTGATAATTATCAAGGTAAAAACCCAATCAGCGAGCTAACCGCGCTCATTGCGTTGATCCGCCGTGCCTGCGGCATTGATGAAACCGTATCTCGGCACAGTGAAACCGTGCGGAAAAACTTCCAAAACTGGATCATGAGCCATCACAGCGGCGGCAATACAAAATTCAACAAGGAACAAATGGAATGGCTGCACATGATCCGCGATCACGTCATCAACTCGTTTCATATCGAGCGCGATGATCTGGAATCAAATCCCTTCGATACCAAAGGTGGCATGGGTAAGATGTATCAATTGTTTGGGGATGATATGGATAAGCTGATTGACGAATTGAATGAGGCGTTGGCGGGATGATGGCGATTAACTTGAAAAATGCGGAAAAGCCAGAAGGCTGGAAAGTATGCTCTTTACCAGACTTTACACATATAGAAATGGGGCAGTCTCCTCCATCCACAACATACAATCACGAAGAAATTGGCTTGCCTTTCTTTCAGGGGAAGGCAGAGTTTACAGACCTATACCCACAAATTGATAAATATTGCTCTCAGCCAAATAAAATTGCAAAAGCAGGTGCAACATTACTGACTGTTAGAGCTCCAGTTGGGCCTACAAACTTGGCAAAAGTTGATTGCTGCATAGGCAGAGGGCTGGCGGGCATCCATCCTCTTGATGATATTGAATCAAAATTCATACTCTTGCTTATGAGAAGTATTGAACATGACATTTCCAATAAGGGCACAGGCTCTACATTTACAGCTATCAACAAAACTTTTTTAGAAGAGCTCACCTTTGCTTTGCCACCAATTAACGAACAAAAGCGGATTGTGGCCAAGATTGAAGCGCTGTTTTCCGAACTGAATAAGGGCATGGAAAGCCTAAAAACCGCTCGTGAACAGCTCAAAATCTACCGCCAAGCCGTCCTCAAACACGCTTTCGAAGGCAAACTCACCGCCGACTGGCGCGAAGAAAACAAAGATAAACTAGAATTAGCTACCTCTTTAAGAAAAAGGGTATTAGCCAAAAGACAACAAGAATGGGAAAAGGGTGAGCTTGAGCAGTATAAAAATAAAGAAAAATTACCTAAAAATGAAAAATGGAAGTCACGATATAAAAAACCCGTTTCATTTGAATCTGATAATTTACCCGATTTACCTAACGATTGGTGTTGGGTTGGTTTAGATGAACTTGTTTCAGGAAAACCACGCTCCATGCAGAGCGGCCCTTTTGGAAGCAATCTTAAACATTCTGAATTTAAAAAAGAGGGTATTTTAGTTGTTGGTATAGATAATGTACGTAATGGTACTTTCTCTCAGGGTAACCAAAATCGTATTTCACCAGATAAATTTAAAGAATTAAAAAAATATCAAGCGCGGGCTGGTGATTTACTAGTTACAGTAATGGCTTCTTTAGGACGCACTTGCGTCCTCCCTGATGACATTGAAAAAGCCATTATAACTAAACACATATATAGAATTACTATGGAACAAGATATGTTGGTTCCTGAGTTTCTTAATCTCCTTCTTCAATCAGAGACGACAAGTAGAAAGAGAATGTTTGCAAACTCTCTTGGGCAAACACGTCCAGGCTTAAACAGTTCAATATTAAGAGCGTTACCAATTCCCTTATGTGATCTATGCGAACAAAAAGAAGTTGTGTCAAGGCTAGAAGGAGAATTGTCGCAAATAAATGAAATTGAAATAATAATAGAAACTGAACTAAAAAGATCCGAAGTGCTACGTCAATCCATCCTAAAAAAAGCCTTTTTCGGCAAGCTTGTTGCACAAGACCCAAACGATGAACCCGCCTCTGTCCTGCTCGAACGCATCAAAGCCGAAAAAGAAGCCAGCACAAAACCCAAGAAAAGGAACGCCGCATGAACGCCGCATCCATCGTATCTAAAGTCTGGAGTTTTTGTACTACGTTGCGGGATGATGGGGTGGGTTATGGTGATTATCTGGAGCAGCTGACTTATTTGATTTTCCTGAAAATGGCGGATGAATATGCCAAGCCGCCTTATAGCCGCGACGTGGGTATTCCAGACGAATATAACTGGCAAAGCCTTAAATCTCGGAAAGGGGCTGAGCTGGAAGGGCATTACATTGCTTTGCTGCGTGAACTCAGCACCAAGAAAGGTATGCTCGGCCAGATATTCACCAAGTCACAAAACAAAATCCAAGACCCGGCTAAACTGTTTCGCTTGATCGACATGATTGACGGTACGGAATGGGTCACCATGGGTGCCGATACCAAGGGTGATATTTACGAGGGCTTGCTGGAGAAAAACGCTGAGGATACCAAGTCCGGTGCGGGTCAGTACTTTACACCGCGTGCGCTGATTAAGGCGATGGTGGCGTGTGTGCGACCCGAACCGGGTAAGACGATTGCCGACCCGGCTTGTGGCACCGGGGGTTTTTTCCTGACCGCTTATGATTTCATCACCAACCCAGATAATTATGCGCTCGACAAAGATCAGAAAGCTTTTTTAAAACACGAAACTTTCATCGGGAATGAGATTGTCGCTAATACGCGCCGTTTGTGCCTAATGAATATGTTTTTGCACAATATCGGTGAAATTGATGGAGAAAGCATGATTTCTCCTAATGATGCGTTGGTGGCGGATGGCGGCCAACGCTTTGACACGGTGCTGGCTAATCCGCCCTTTGGCAAAAAAAGCTCGATGAGCTTTACCAACGAAGAAGGCGAACAAGACAAGGAAGACCTGACCTATAACCGGCAGGATTTTTGGGCGACGACTTCAAACAAACAGCTTAATTTTGTGCAGCATATTCGCACCATGCTTAGAGTCACAGGCCGTGCCGCCGTGGTGGTGCCTGATAACGTGTTATTTGAAGGCGGCGCGGGTGAAACCATCCGGCGTAAGTTGCTGGAAAATACTGAGCTGCATACCATTCTTAGATTACCCACAGGTATTTTTTACGCCCACGGGGTAAAGGCGAACGTGATGTTCTTTGATAACCGCGAGGCCAGTCCCAACCCATGGACGAAAGAAGTCTGGTACTACGATTACCGCACCAACGTGCACCACACACTCAAAAAGAAACCGTTGCGTCTCGAAGACCTGCAAGACTTCATCAAATGCTACAACCCTGAGAACCGTCACAATCGCAAACAAACGTGGTCCAAAAAGAAACCCGAAGGCCGCTGGCGCAAATACACGTACAAAGAACTCATCGCCCGCGATAAGACCAGTCTCGATATCTTCTGGCTCAAAGACCAAAGTCTCGCCGACCTCGACAACCTCCCCGATCCAGACATCCTGGCGGCAGAAATCATAGACAACCTGGAAGCCGGATTGGAAAGCTTTAGAGCGATTGCGGGGAAGTTGGATGAATTGTAAGAAGAACGCACGGCTGAATATTCGATGCTACGCCGATCAACTGCGATGAAGGTGCTCGGAAACACACTTGCTACATCGGCGACGCTAACATCTATCGGGAATTACTTGTAAACGCCGTCGGCGGTGACTCAGAATAAGTCATGCGCGATCTTGCTTCGCGCCTTTTTTAGAGAGAATCTTATGAGCATCAAGCTTTGGCACTGCCACAATGCTCGCTCCCTGCGCGCACTTTGGGCCTTGGAAGAAATGGGTTTGGACT
>JAJFHW010000185.1 GCA_021775385.1 Hyphomicrobiales bacterium
TTCCACAGATACAATCAATTTATATCCTGATATCTGACTAAAATGATTTTTATACTTAAAGAACAACCCCTCAACAAAAATACATTTTAACTAAGTACTTTTAAATACTAAAAATTATTGATCCTCCTTTAAAAGAAGAAAAATAACACAACTAAACAGTAACATAATTGCCGCACCGAATCACTAAATCTTTTCACCAGAACGCAAATTAAATGTGCAATAAATATTGACACAAAAGAGGGCGTAAAAATTATTGATAAAAATCAATGTCGTTTAATAACTTGTAACCCCTTCTCATTTATACTGATTGTATTGAAGTTTTTTGCGGGCAACATGCTCAACCAAGGGTTGTACGCATCAATTAAAGGGCAAGATTATGAATTCGGTCGCAAGTCAAAGTTTCTCAAACGATATTATGGATCAATTTGACAATGAGGAAAGGCAAGTGCCTCACTCCTCAAAACCAATTGATTTGGTGCACCTGTCACGCCAAACATTTGGCAGTAAAGAATTAGAAAATGAAGTCCTGGGATTATTTGTTAGCCATTCCAGGCAATGTTTGGAACGTCTCAAATCTGCTGAAACAAGCAAAGAATGGCAAGACGTATTACATACCATTAAAGGTTCAGCAAGAGCTATAGGCGCATGGAAAACAGCAGATGTGGCTGAGAGCTATGAGCAAAAGGGTGATGAATTAAGCAGGACTGAAAAAACAACTGCGCTAAATGACATTCAAAGTGAAATTAAAACCACAGTCTCATATATCGAAGGCCTCATTTGACAGTAGTTTCAAATTTTGGAGACCTCTTGAGGCTCAAATCGTAGTGTCAGAAAATTCGATATAAAGTTGGTTGCGTAGAAACCTTAAGGTGAACAAGGCTGTTTCACTAAATTTGAAGCTCAATTTGGCAAATAAACCTCAAATGCTAGCTAGTAGTTGTACCCGTATAAGTTAGTAAGGTTGATATGGATTAAAATCACTTTTTTAAAGATACTCTGTTCTTTAAAACATCATCCCAAATAACCTCTAACCTTTAAAAATAATTTCACCAGAATGGCCCTGAAGCACAGGTCAAAGGGTTAACAAACTCAAATATCCCCCCTTACAAGCAATTCAGACTGGAAACTGAAAGCTAATTGCATTATAGGAAGGCCTGGTAATAGTGCAGCTTTTTAAATATTTCAAACAACTGGTAATTTTAAAAAGGCAGCTTAAATGAATTAATAATTCACTTATTGCATCAGCTATCAAACAAAAGACTGCGCGACTTAAATAATAAAAAGCGCACAAAGCAAGTTAAAGACAACAAGGAGCGCGGTTAGAAAATCCATGCCAAAAATTACATTTATAGAACACAATGGCACCTCACATGAAGTTGAGGGCGAAGCTGGAATGACCGTGATGGAAGTAGCCCGCAAAAACGACATTCCCGGAATTGAAGCGGAATGTGGCGGAGCTTGCAGCTGTGCGACATGTCATGTTTACGTAGATGAGGGATGGCTCCCTAAAACAGGAGCTTCTGAAGAAATGGAAGAGGATATGCTGGATTTCGCGTTTGATGTCCGAGCCAATAGCCGTTTGAGTTGTCAGATCAAAGTGACAGACGAACTTGATGGCTTAATCGTTCGCACGCCGGAAAAGCAATTCTAAACTATTTTGTCAATCACACTAAATTTTAAAGCTCTTGGGTTTTGCTTTCTTAAATAGATATATCCAAAGAGCATAATCGTTTTAAAGAAGAAAATTTCATGTCAAACTCCCCAATTGAAACAGATGTGGTCATCATTGGCGCTGGTCCATGTGGTTTATTTGCCGTATTTGAACTCGGCTTGCTAGATATCCGTTGCCACCTTATCGATATTCTCGACCGTCCAGGTGGTCAATGTGCCGAGCTTTATCCAGAAAAACCGATTTATGATATCCCAGCTTACCCGATTATTTCGGGGCAAGAACTAACAGACGCTCTAATGGAGCAAATAAAACCCTTTGATCCTCAGTTTCATTTCAACCAACGTGTTGATGAAATTGAAAAGCTAGAGGATGGCCGCTTTCATCTGAAAACAGATGATAATCAAGAATTCATCTGTAAGAATGTAGTCATTGCAGCTGGCGGCGGATCTTTCACACCTAAACGACCGCCTCTTCCTGGCATCGAAGAGTATGAAAACGGTTCAGTACATTATTCAGTTCGCAGAATGTCAGATTTTGAAGGCAAGGACCTACTGATCGTTGGTGGTGGTGATAGTGCATTAGATTGGACACTCAACCTCACACCAATCGCAAATAGCGTGACGCTAGTTCATCGCCGCGATAAATTCCGCGCAGCAACTGACAGCGTGAACAAAATGCTAGCACTTCGTGAGGAAGGCAAAATCAATTTCCACCTTGGTCAGATGACTGAAATTCATGGTGAAAATGGTGAGATGACTGGCGTGACAATCAAAGGCGAAGAAGAAGTTCTGGTGAAATGTAATCGTCTGCTACCTTTCTTCGGCCTGACAATGAAATTAGGACCAGTGGCAAATTGGGGTCTTAACCTACACGAAAACCTAATCTCAGTTGATACTGAAAAGTTCGAGACGAGCGCTGAAGGTATCTTTGCCATCGGTGATATCAATTCTTACCCAGGTAAACTAAAGCTCATTCTCTCAGGCTTCCATGAAGCTGCCCTAATGGCACAAAAAGTAAATGCCTACATCAACCCAGATAAAAAAGTTGTATTCCAATATACTACTTCATCTTCAAGTCTGCAGAAGAAGCTGGGCGTGAAGTAATTAATTGTCAAATCTTATAATAAAAACCCCGGAGCCAATGCACTGGGGTTTTTTTATTGCTGGCTAGCAGGCGTTTATTTGAGATCCACCACCGTTTGAAAACTGCCCAAAATCATCCGCTCCCCATCAAAAGGCATAGGGTTCTTGTCCTGGTCATACAAGTTATCCTCTTTCATTTCATCCATCATAGCTTTCATGCTCGCATCGCGGGTCGCTTTATCAGGCCATTCCACCCAAGACAAAACAATCGTCTCATCTTTATCGGCCAGAACAGCCTTGTAAAAATCCGTCTGCTCACCGTGCGGCACATCATCTCCCCAGCTCTCGATCACCCGCGTCGCACCATGTTTAATGAAAATAGGATCAATCTCCTTAGCATAGTTTACGAACTTCTCCTTATTGGCAGTCGGCACAGCCAGAATATATCCATCAATATAACTCATCACCAAAGATCCCTTTTAAAATAACAACAAACTCAATCACACAACACGAGTTTAAAACAAATAAGAGGCATGGTCACTCCTTATAAAGCCAATCATATTGCCGAAGTAGAAGCGAAGAGGGCAGCATTTTCAATCCACCATTGCGGATTTTCACCAGGCGGCCGGCTGCATGATAAAATTGGACTTATTCACCAAAAGGTCAGCATTTAGAACTCGGGATAGCTGAATCTAACCTATTTCTTATGTTATCAGCATTAGACCTCTCTCATTCAATTAATAGAGAACGACTATTGCCGATTGGCACAGTATACGATCCGTTTATATACCGTGCAGCTGACCAGTTAAATTATGCCTGCTATCAGGATGCTCGCTTTATGTTGGTTGCAACTCCTTCAGGGATAACACTTGCACCTGAAGGTGGAGCTCAACGATCGATTAGAACACCTTTGGTAGGTATGGCTCAAGATGGGCTTGCCTCATTTGAACCTGGGTTTATTGATGAACTTGCAGTCATCATGCAGTTTGGTATTGAGTATATGCAACGTGATTGTGAAATAGGCATTAAGAACCAGTCTTGGCAAAGGGATCAAAGTGGTGGTTCGGTATACTTGCGCTTATCAACTCGTCAGCTAGAACAACCCCAATGGTACATGTCAGAAGCACTTCAAAATGACATAATTGAGGGAACTTATTGGATGCGTAAACCTGGGCCAAATGCCGAAGTAGTTGTTACGTATACTGGCTCAATAGCTCCAGAAGCCATAGAAGCTGTTGGGAGAATATAGGAGAAATATTGGTTTGTTTGCAATCGCTTCAGCTGATTGTCTCAATGCCGGTTGGACTGCTGTAAACCATACGCACGAAAAAGCAATGTTTACATTCAATCACATATTGAAAAACAATTAGAAAAACTTCCCAATCTGACACCCCGTACCTGATCCGGGGAGCACTCTTTCCAAATGTAATATTGCAACTATTTTTTACTCATGATGTCGTTGTTCTGGAAATTCAGTCCTAGATGTATAAGTGTAAAGTTAAAAGAGACTGATCTTGTTCCTAAGCAGAGTATAGAAGAAGAAAAATGTTTTTTTGCAATATCTCCATCATTTTTTCTTGTGTTATAGATCACAAAACAATCACGTCTTCAAAGTTAAGCCAGCACCTTCACAATAAATTGAAGAGACGTAATTGGGTTTCCAGGAGTGGTTCTGTATATTCATTTTTAAAATAAGGTACTCGGAGAAATACTATGGAAACCAAATCTGTTGAACTTATCCTTTATCGTTGGGCCGGATCATGGGGCCCATTTAAAGTTAACATTCCTTGTGGAGAATGCGCCCTCACTGTCGATGTAATCAAAGATACCTTAGAAACAGAACTCAAAGGCATAACCGTTAATTTGGTAATTAGGGATTGGTTGTCTGAGTGGTGGAAACCATTGTTCAAAGGAGGCTGGCATGCTCCTATTGTTATCGTTGGTGATAAAATTGTCAGTCAAGGACATGCTCTCAATCGCGGTGTTTTAACAGAGGCAATAATTGAAGAACATGTAAAACTAAATGGGATTACCGGAAATCATATTTTTGGTAAAGAAACATGCCCTCATTGTGTAAGAGCAAAAGGTTATCTACAAGATGCCAAGATCGAATACAATTATCATGATGTTGTAAAAAATCCACGAGCTCTATATGAGATGCTCGGCAGAGTGAAGCCAATCGTCGGACCAAAAACTCCGGTCACAGTACCTCAAATTTGGTTTGATGGTAATTATGTTGGTGGTGCTGATCAACTTGGAAAACTCTTAAATCGCCAAATTGAAGTAAATCCAGAACGCGGTCAAAATTCTCTCACGGCAACACCAGCAAAACTTTCCGTGTAATCTAAAAAATAGAAATTTAAAATATGTAATTATTATCTAAATTTCATTTGAGAGTTGCATTCACAAAATTTATATTACGGTTCTTTAGTGAGCCGTAATATTACTTGTTTTAAAATTTCATGATTTTAATTAAACAACTGCTTTTGGCAAAAAATAGACTTATCCCACAGAGGTAAATAAAGAGCTCAATAGAGTTCCCACTAAATTGTTCATGCAATGAACAAGCAGTTATCCAATTAATCTCAAGTAGGAGCAAGCTTCCTTACCCCTTATAAAGCCAGTCATATTGACGAAGCAGAAGAGAAGAGGGGAGCATTTTCAAACCACCGTTTCGGATCTTCGCCAAACGTCCTGCGGCATGATAAATTTGAGCCTGATAAATGGATTTCGAGAGCACTCGCTGGCACCGACGAAAACGTTTGGCTTTAAAACTCTCGAATGCGGTCGTGTGTTCATCTTTGGTGTCGCTAATTAAAGCGGCCAGGCAAGCTGCATCCTCAATGGCCATCGCAGCACCTTGTGCTAAAAACGGCACAATAGCATGAGCCGCATCGCCGAGTAATACAGCGCGCCCTTTGCTCCAGTTGTTAAACGGGTTCAATATCATCAATGGCCATGCTGTCCAGTTGGACACATCCATAACAGCTTGCCTAAGCTGCCCGTTAAATGGTCGGAGCTCTTCATACAAAGCTTCTTTGGGTGTGTCATCAGACCAAGTCTTATCAAGGGCTTTGCCTTTGGTAACTGCAACCAGGTTGATTTTCTCACCACCACAAACACGGTAATGAACCAAGTGGCTATTTGGTCCAAGCCAGGCATGAACATTGGCTGACGTGAAAAGCGAAGGCGCATCAGACGCTTCCACCAGAGCGCGCCAGGCCATAAATCCACTTTGTTTAGGTTTTTGCTCAGGGGCAAACATATGCCGCACCCGAGACCAAACACCATCAGCCCCAATCAATAGCTGGCCTTGGTAACTTGAGCCATCGGTCATTTCTGCTGTTATATGATGAGCGTTTTGCGAGTAAGTTATAAATTTTTTATTACATACAAGCTCCACGCACTCATAAGCTTCAAGCGCATCGAGTAAAATGGATTGCAAGTCTTGTCTTGCAATAACAAGGTAAGGAGCTTTGTAACGCTCTTGCGCATTTTGCCCTAAGTGAATTTCATTGAGGGTTTGTTTGCTAACCGCATCACCGATCATGATTTTAGGAGGAGCACACGCGGCAATTGAAAGCACTGTTCCAAGGCCTAACGCTTCAAGTCGTCTCACGGCATTGGGGCTTAGTTGGAGCCCGGCACCGACTTCACTAAATTCAGCGGCTTGTTCAAAAACCTGACAGGCAATGTTTCTTTTGGCGAGTTCGAGCGCAAGTGAAAGCCCACCTATGCCACCACCTACTATAAGAATGGGGGATGTCGCCATGAAAACACTCCTGAGACATCATCTGCTTGCTAGCGAAAAAACTGATGAGATCGCCACACTTTTTCAAGTGTGAACAAAGATTGTAATGTGAAATTACGCGTCAACGCTTTCATCTAAAACACAGCAATTTGCGGGCTTAGTCTCAGTTACTGAAAGCTCAGAGTTATATGTGTAAAGTGTTGAACAATATGGGCAAATAATTTCATTATCTTGCCCCATGTCTAAATACACATGCGGATGATCAAAAGGGGATCTAGCACCAATACATTTAAATTCTTTGACGCCAATTTCAATTTTCTCTGCGCCCACATCATTCGTGAATTGTGGTGTACCGATATGTCCCATTCATTTATTCCTAATTTATTGAGTAGCCAAAGTTATTAGTACAAAGACTGAATATTCAAATTATAACAGACACTATATAAGTGCCAAATCAATGTTAACTCTAAAGATAGCCTTCTTCATCAAAGAATGATAGAGGAAAGCTTAAATTTGCATAAGATATCGCACC
>JAJFHW010000186.1 GCA_021775385.1 Hyphomicrobiales bacterium
GATAAAACAATGCGCCGCCGCTCAAGATATTTCACAGATAATATATATCATCGCGGCCTTCTTGGTAACTTCATCGGTCTGAGCCACTTTTTAGCAAAAGCCTACGGCCTCAAGTTTGATGAATTACTTAATGCCAAATCTATCGATGAACAAACAGAGTTTTTTGAGAAAAAGCTCTCGCCTTTGTTAGACAAAAAGCTAATCACTTGGATCACCTCACATCCTGCATCTCTCTATGGCCTCGGTATCCCACCAGCTCAATACACAGAACTCGCAAAATGTGCTGAAGGAGATATGGCTGAAGTCTTACGTCAACGCTTACGTAAACTTTGCTGTGATTATGACATCAATGAAAATTATTTCGCCTGGCAAGCTTTTGGGCGGCAATACAGTGCGGATGCTGGTGAGCATCTGAAGCACAAAAATAGTGCGGATGCGAGTGGGCATCCAAAGCACAAAAAGAGTGCGGATGCCGCGACGGTTGCTGGTGGGCAATCGAAAGAGCTATTAGAAAGACATCTCAAACACAAAAACGACAACGGTGCATTGCCTCCTTATCTCCAAGTTCAAAATTACGAAGCCATAAAAGCCTTTGCCAAAAACGTATCAGTCCATCAAGCCTCAATCACAAATAAATTAAATACAATGGATCCAGGCACCGTTGATCGCGTTGTCTTACTCGATGCACAAGACTGGATGGATGATGCAACTTTAAACGAACTCTGGGATGCCATCACAAGAGCTGCAGCACCGGATGCAAAAGTCATATTCCGCACAGCTGGCATTGAAAGTATTTTGACCGGCCGCGTTAATGACAGCACTTTGTCCAGATGGTCATATCAAGCAGAGACATCTAAAGATTACACAAAGAAAGATCGCTCAGCGATTTATGGAGGTTTTCATCTCTATAATTTCATCGGGTGAGATAAATAAGTTTTAATACAAGCCTCGATTTAGCATAGCTGTGAGAAACCTGTAGCAAAGCTATTAGTCAACAATACGAAGAAGGAGCTCAATCATTTTCGAACAGAGAGACATGGCGAAGCCCGGAGCGTGCGCCGCACCTCGGAGGCCTATGAGCTTCAGTTCATAGAATAGCCGTGAGAGAGAAAGGAACACCCCATGACAGATCAAATCAGTGATACGGAGCTTCAGTCACATTCAAATTTGATGGACAAAATCTACCGTAATCAGCGGTTTATCTATAATGCAAGTCGCAAATATTATTTGCTAGGCCGTGATCAACTCATCAAAGATCTGGCTCCACCAGCTAAAGGAATAGTCCTTGAACTTGGCACAGGCACCGGCCGCAATCTAATATGCGCAGCAAAACATTATAACGATTGCGAACTTTATGGCGTTGATATTTCGAAAGAAATGCTCAAATCAGCTGGCAAATCAATCGTCAAAGCTGGATTGCAAAACCGCATTCATTTGGCAAAAGGTGACGCAACAAATTTCAACTCCGAAAAAGCTTTCGGTAAAAAAGAGTTTGACCGCGTATTCATCTCTTTTTCACTTTCAATGATACCTGATTGGCAAATAGTCATCGCACAAGCTTTAGACCTCACAAGGCCAGGCGGTCAAATTCACATTGTAGATTTTGGTGAATGCAAACAATATCCAAAAGTGTTTCAAAAATTGCTATATACTTGGCTATCAATCTTTCATGTTCATCCGATCAAAAATCTCCCTGAACAATTGAAAAAAGCTGCAACCAAAACAAATTGTAATGTCTCAATCAAATCTCTTTACGCTGGTTACAGTTTACAAGCCATAATCCAAAAACCAAGATAGTTTAAAACAAAAACGCTCGGCATATTGAATACCGAGCGTTTCCTAAAATTCAAATTTTTACAATGGCGCTTTACCAACGGCGCTCATAATTCGCATTCTGGCGACGTGGTGCCGGTTGATAATTTTGATCTAAAGCAAATCCACGGCGATGCCACGGTTGGCGTGCTAGAAAATCTTGCTCATATCGATCATCACCGTTCAAAGGAGCGCGG
This sequence comes from Hyphomicrobiales bacterium, assembly GCA_021775385.1. Classification (GTDB taxonomy): domain Bacteria; phylum Pseudomonadota; class Alphaproteobacteria; order Rhizobiales; family HXMU1428-3; genus HXMU1428-3. Next base: position 2,010 of record JAJFHW010000186.1, read on the forward strand.
CCTACATAACGCACGCGAACAGGTGTTGTCCCACTTCGGTTAAAGTCTAAAACTTGCGAAACTTTTTTAGATAAATCAATCAAACGATCATGCTTATAAGGACCGCGGTCATTAACGCGAACAAGAATTGTGCGTCCATTTCTCATATTCGTCACTTCAGCATAACTAGGAATGGGCATAGTTGGATGAGCAGCCGTTAAAGCGTTCATATCAAAGACTTCACCATTTGCTGTTTGGCGACCATGGAACTCTTCGCCATACCAAGAAGCAATGCCTCGCTTGTCATAATAGCGGTCTTCTTTTGGCTTATACCAAACTCCAGCAACCTGATACGGATTACCTACCTTATAACGCCCGCCACCTTTCGGCACGCGTTGACCAAGCTTAACAATTCTCGGACTATATTTCGGTTTTTTTTCACCCATAACATTCAGCGAGCTCGAACAGCCAGTCAACATTCCTGTTGAAAGTCCAAAGAACACACAAAAACAAAGTGAAATAACAATATGGGAAGGAACGCGATACAATTTACTCTAGCCTCACTCATTATACTTCCAGAGCAGCCCTTGTTTGATGGATTTTTTTAAAATGCTCTAGCGTCTTATTTTACCGTTCCTTGATCCCTAAACCAGGACCCATTTTAAGGAGGAACGCACTAAACAATTCTATGAGTGAATATGACCACAGTAAGGAGCAGTGTCAGTTACTCACATACACTGAGCAACCAACACTTAATCCCTTTGGAGCATACGCACTACAGATTTGCTTCCAATAAAAACACAATAACAAAAGCGAGTTAGCATTCAGTAAACAGGGACTAAATAAATTCAGAAGAGCTTAAATTAAATTTTATCGATGCATTCTTTGTGCAATTCATGCAATTTGTAACAAAAACATTGCCAAAAACATCCATTTTCACTAACCTGATCTTTAGAAGTGCTCTAAATGAAAAAAATAATAGACTAAAGTGCAATCTTGTTTCTGATATCTAACAGACCGCAAAAAAATACGGCGCAGATTATAAAAACAGAGCAAGAATAAAGTGGGTGGAAAACATGACTGGCTCTGAAAATGTAACTGGCTCTGAAAAAGAAAATATCATTCTTGAACCAAAATCTCAGAATGCGGAACTCATTGATCCCTTTGGCCGCATGGTCAATTATGTCCGC
>JAJFHW010000187.1 GCA_021775385.1 Hyphomicrobiales bacterium
GGTTGCAAAAGAAGGCGATACAGTCCGAATTCAAGAAACTAGACCTAAATCAAAAACAAAATGTTGGAAAATTCTTGAAGTAATTTCTTAAAATCAGTTTTTTCACTTTTAAAAAGTTGAATAGGTTGATATAATCAGCAACCTTTTCTCTTCGTATTAATCTGGAGAATGAAATGATACAAATGCAGACTGTGCTGGATGTCGCCGATAATAGCGGTGCTCGCAAAGTAATGTGTATCAAAGTATTGGGCGGCTCACACCGTCGATACGCCCGCGTAGGCGATATTATTAAAGTTAGTATTAAAGATGCAATCCCGCGTAGTAAAGTTAAAAAAGGCGCGGTTATGAATGCAGTGGTTGTGCGAACGGCCCAAGGTGTACGTCGTGATGATGGCTCTTTAATCCGATTTGATGGTAATTCAGCCGTATTATTGAATGCTCAAAATGAGCCCGTTGGAACGCGTATATTTGGTCCTGTTACTCGAGAACTAAGAGAAAATTTTATGAAAATTATTTCTCTGGCTGAAGAAGTTTTATAAAGGTACAACTATGAGAAAGATAAAAAAGAAGGATACTGTGATTTTTATTGCAGGTTCAAGCAAGGGTCATGTGGGTGAAGTAATGTCAGTATCCGGCAATCGTGTAAAGGTTACTGGCGGTAACATTGTAAAAAAAGCCGTAAAGCCCAATCCTCAGCTAAATCAAGAGGGCGGGATAATCTCACGTGAAGCAGCGGTAGATATTTCTAACATTGCCATCTATAACCAAGTCACTAATAAAGCTGATCGAGTTGGTTTTAGCTTTATAGACGGAAAGAAACTTCGCGTCTATAAGTCTAACGGCGAACAAATAGACAAGATATAAGTTGGATACGACTATGACAAGGCTAAAAGCATTATATAACGATACAATTGTTAAGACGATGATGGAGCGCTTTAAATACAACAGTATTATGGAAGTTCCTCGTATAACAAAAATCACCCTTAATATGGGTGTTGGTGAGGCAGTTGGTGATAAAAAAGTTATCGCTAGCGCTGTTCAGGATATGACTTTGATAGCAGGGCAGCAACCTGTCGTAACTAAAGCCAAAAAATCTATTGCTGGATTTAAAATACGAGAGGGATGGCCTATTGGTTGCAAAGTTACGTTGCGAAAGCAACGGATGTATGAGTTTTTAGATAGATTGATTACTATTACTTTGCCCCGAGTTCGTGACTTTCGAGGTTTAAACCCAAAATCATTTGACGGTACCGGTAATTATAGTTTTGGTGTTAAAGAGCAAATAGTATTCCCTGAAATTGACTATGATAAGACGGATGGATTACGTGGTATGGATATTTGCATTACTACTAATGCGAAGACCAATGCAGAAGCTAAGGCTTTGCTAGAAGCTTTTAATTTCCCATTGAAAGACAGAGAGAAACATTAAAAGGGTAGATAATTGTGGCTAAAGAATCAATGTTACAACGCAGCTTAAAGAGAATTAAGTTAATTGAAAAGTATCAAGAAAGACGTCGTGAATTAAAGCAGAAGATTAAAAAAGAAACTGATCCTGCTACTATTTACCAGTTGCAACTTGAACTAGGTAAACTTCCGCTTAATTCAAATCCTGTGAGACATTCAACTCGATGCCAGCAGTGTGGAAGACCACATGCAGTGTATAAAAAATTTGGATTGTGTCGTATTTGTTTGCGACAGCAATTAATGACAGGTAATGTGACTGGTGGGCGTAAGTCTAGCTGGTAAATAATTTGGAGATTTATTTGTGAGTATGCAAGATCCCATAGCCGATATGCTAACCCGTATACGTAATGGACAGATGGCTAAACATAATGAAGTCAATTTTAATTCATCTAAGATTAAAGTTGCCTTGGCGCAAGTTCTACAAGATGAAGGTTATATTAGTGGTTTCAATGAAAAAACTGATGCTAATAATATCTCTTCTTTAACGATAAGCTTAAAGTATTATCAGCAGCGCCCAGTCATTGAACGCATTAAGCGCATCAGCCGCCCCAGCTTGAGAGTCTATAAATCTTGTAATGAGATTCAGGCCGTACCCGGTTTCGGTATACAAATACTGTCAACCTCAAAAGGGGTTATGAGCCACTTAAAAGCAAAAGAACTTGGCCTTGGCGGTGAAGTTATTTGTGAAATTGCTTAATTAAGCGAGGAATATAATGTCTAGAGTAGCAAAGGCACCTGTATCTTTACCAAAAGGTGTAGAGTTTAGTGTTAATAATAATTTGGTTTCCGTTAAAGGTCCTAAAGGGACATTAGAACAACAAATAAACGCATTAGTGGCGATGGATTTTGATGAAAAGACGTCATTAGTTAATTTTAAGCCAGCAGGAAAACAGCCTACTGCTTGGGCACAATCGGGTACTGCCAGAGCACTAGTCAATAATATGGTTAAAGGGGTTACGGATGGTTTTTCAATATCCCTAGAGCTCGTAGGTGTTGGTTATAGAGCACAGGTTGCATCTAATAAAGTTAATTTATCTCTTGGTTTTTCTCATCCAGTAGAATATCAGCTTCCACAAGGTGTTACTGCAGAGGCACCTTCTGTGACAAACCTGGTATTAAAGTCTATTGACAAACAATTATTAGGTCAAGTAGCTGCAGAGATAAGGGCCTTTCGTCCACCAGAGCCTTATAAAGGCAAAGGTATTAAATATACTGGCGAGCAGATTGTTCGTAAAGAAGCCAAGAAAAAGTAAGGTGAACTCATGAGTAATTACAATGCACGCGTCCGAAGAGGACGAAAAACTAAGTTTTTAATCAATCGATTTGATACCAAGCGAGTTCGCTTAGTCGTTTTTCGAAGCAACGTCAATATTACCGCTCAAGTAGTTAAAAAAAGTGAGAAAGGCGATATCGTCCTAGTGTCATGTTCCACTTTAGATAAAGCTTTAAAAAGCAAGCTTAAGGGAACAAAAGTAAATCAAGCGGAATTGGTTGGAAAAAAATTAGCAGAGCTTGCGATTAAGCAAGGCATCACTGAGGTGGCATTTGATCGTTCTGGCTATAAATACCATGGCCGAGTTGAAGCGATTGCCAGCGGCGCTCGTGAAGCCGGACTCATTATTTAAGGAATTGCAATGGCATATGATGATAAAGTAACTGACGGTTATAAAGAAAAACTGGTTCATGTAGGTAGAACTGCAAAAGTGGTTAAGGGCGGGCGTGTTTTTGGTTTTGCCGTGCTTGTGGTCATTGGTGATGGTAAAGGTCGTGTAGGTTATGGGCGTGGAAAGGCCCGTGAAGTGCCAGTTGCCATTCAAAAAGCAATGGATCAAGCAAGAAAGAATATGACTTATATTCCATTAGCTGGCAGTACGATTCACCACGAGATTTCATGGAATTTTGGTGCCTCTAAAGTGTTTATGAAGCCTGCTAGTGATGGTACGGGTATTATTGCCGGTGGAGCTATGAGAGCGGTGCTAGAGGTTCTTGGTGTTCAAAACATTTTAGCAAAAAGCATTGGTTCAACTAATCCTGCGAATATTGTGCGTGCGACTATCAACGCCCTTTCCAATATTGGCACACCGGATTACGTTGCAGCCAAGCGTGGTAAAACAGTAGAACAAATTGTCGAAGGTAATTAAGATGACTGCAAAAGTTAAAATTACGCTTATAAAAAGTCTTATAGGTCGAAAAGCCAAACATATTGCAATTGCAAAGCAATTAGGTTTAAAAAAAATTCACTCTAGTGTTGAGCATGAAGCTAACCCATGCATAAAAGGCATGATTGACCAAATTAATTATTT